>NZ_BRLB01000008.1 GCF_027923465.1 Vallitalea longa | reverse complement strand
GACTCTGTAGTCTTATGCGGTATTAGCACACTTTTCAATGTGTTATCCCCCTGCATAGGGCAGGTTACCCACGCGTTACTCACCCGTCCGCCGCTTTCCACTGTCTAAATCACCCGAAGGTTCAATAGTCAGCTTCTCGCTCGACTTGCATGTGTTAAGCACGCCGCCAGCGTTCATCCTGAGCCAGGATCAAACTCTCATGTTTAAGATTTTTTAAGCTTAGCTTAAATCATCGTATAAGTTTTAATCTTGACCAGATTGCTCTGGCTTATATTTTATAGACTATCGTCTTTATCCATTAATTTACTAAGGAATTTCTTGGGTAAAACTTTTACTAAGTTTTTGGTTGTTTCACTGTTCAGTTTTCAAGGTTCTTTGTTGTTGCTTTATGTTGTTTTTTGCGAGACAACGAAATATATCTTATCATGCATTTCAACATTTGTCAACAACTTTTTTTATTTTTTTTTAAATTATTTATTTTATATAATTTTGATGGCGGAGAAGGAGGGATTTGAACCCTCGCGCCGCGTAAACGACCTATACCCTTAGCAGGGGCACCTCTTCAGCCACTTGAGTACTTCTCCACAACTGAATTATATAAAATATTTAATTTTGCTCTAACGAGTAGCGCAAAAGTTATTATACTAGAGGATTACTATAATGTCAATATGTTTTTTGTTTTTTTTGCTAAATATTATTTGTTATTATGATTATTCAATAAAAGATACCTGAAAATAGCTAGAATACTACACATTAACTAACCCCATAATATAGTCATTATACATAATATATATGAATAAATAATATCACTTTAATTCAAGTAAGGTTTAATATCTATATACTACTTCATGCTAATATCATCTTCTTATAAACCTAAGCTATACTTTTTTCAATTATACAACTCAACTTTCATTTAATTGCAAATATCATAATTCCATATAATAAATCTCAAATAATGAAAGTTGAGTTTATAATTAATTAAATATCTAATTAAAAATCATTTTATTCCCTACTCTTTAATATATGGTTCTCCATCTGCTGCAGGTGCTACAGATTTGCCTATGAATCCCATAAGAATTACTAATGTTAGGATGTAAGGAATCATTGATAAAACATCTAATGGTACAGCTAGATTTTTTCCTCCTAAGAAAACAACCAAAGCTTGAGCAGCACCAAATATTAAACATGCTCCTAGAGCTCCCTGAGGTTTATATTTACCAAAAATCATAGCTGCCAATGCAATAAATCCTTGTCCTGAAATCAATGTAGGGAAAAAGTTAGATGCAACTGCTAAACTCATAGCTGCGCCTCCAAAACCTGATAATATACCCGATGTAATTACACATATATATCTAACTTTTTGTACATTGATACCTAATGTATCTGCAGCTTCGGGATGTTCTCCAATAGCTCTTACTCTAAGTCCTGCTCTAGTTTTGTATAATACAAACCACATTATTATCGCTAATAGAAATGCTAAATAAACAGTTACCTCTTGATTAAATATATTATCCAACACAGAATATTCCGGGAAAACCCCTTTAAAAAGCTTAGGTATCTTATTCTCTAATGAAATACTCTTAGTCATAAATTTACCATCAAAAAATTTTCTACATAAGAAAAGTGATAAACCTGGTCCTAAGAAGTTAATAGCTATACCTGATACAACTTGTTCTGCCCCTAATGTAACAGAAGCTACAGCATGTAATAAAGCCAATAAACCTGCTCCAATACCTGCACATATTAATCCAAGCCACCATATACCAGAGTAATATCCTACAGTTGCTCCGATAAAAGCACCCATAGTCATCATTCCTTCTAAACCGATATTAACAACTCCAGATTTTTCAGATATAACACCTCCAAGTGACGTATATATTAGTGGAGTAGAATACATTAAAGTCGTCCCTAATATAAAACCTATACTGTTCATTCAGTCACCCCTTTTCTATCTCTTATACGTCTAAAGACATTGACTATTCTCGGAATGGCAACAAAGAAAATAATAGTACCTATCATTATATTTATTATTTCTTTTGGAGCTTCTATAGGTTTAGCTTGGATCTTAGTACCTCCATACTTTAATGCACCAAAGAATATACCTGAGAATATACATGATATTGGTGAATTACCTGCTATTAATGCAACTCCTATACCATCTAAACCATAACCTTCCATGGCAGATAAAGTAGTGATTCCCTTAGATACACCCATAATCATGAGTGCTCCTGCTAGTCCACTAACAGATCCTGAAATAAACATTGAAGTAACAATGTTTCTCTTGACATTTATTCCACCATACTCAGCAGCGAATTTATTATAACCTACAGCTCTTAATCTATAACCTAATGTGGTTTTATTAAGTATAAACCATATTACTACTGCAACTATAATAGCTATTATTATTCCATAGTTAACAGGGGATTTTAATATGTCTCTTATAGCTTGATGATTTATTAACCATTCTTTTCCAGAATCAGAATTCTTGAATCTATCTAAAAAAACAATACTTGCACTTTCTTTGATAGGATGAGCTTTATTCGTACGCGCAAAGAACCCTGGTATATTAATAACAGCATTATGCGCATATAAAGCAATCCAATTTAACATTATTGAAGTTATAACTTCATGAATACCGAATTTAGCTTTTAATAAACCAATTATGGAACCATATAATCCACCAAAAACTATTGCTAATATCATAACAACAATAGGATGTATTACGATAGGCAAATTAAAGAAATATCCTGCCATTGATGCAACAATGGTTCCAATAATAAACTGACCTTCTGCTCCAATATTAAATAAACCTGTCTTAAATGCAAAAGCTACTGATATACCAGTTAAAATTAATGGTGTTGCTCTAATAATGGTATATGATATGTACTTAGGCTTGCTAAAAACTCCTTTAACAATAACAGCATATATCTCTAAAGGATTATAACCAGCGGCTAATAATATGATAGCTGTAATGATAAGACCTAATAATATTGACAAGAGCGTCATCTTAACAGTTGAACTCAATATCTTTTTTTTCTCCATTATTTTTTGCCCCCTGCCATCTCAAAACCTAATTCTGTCTCTGTTGCTTCTTTTGCATCAACTATATAATTGATTTTACCTTCATATATGACTGCTATACGATCAGATACATTCATAACTTCATCAAGTTCCAGGGAAATTAATAATATTGCTTTATCCTGATTTCTTTGTTTTATCAATTCTTTATGTACATACTCTATAGCACCAACGTCAAGCCCTCTTGTTGGCTGTGTAGCTATGAGTAGATCAGGATGGTTCATTATTTCTCTTGCTATTATGACTTTTTGTTGATTTCCGCCTGATAATGATTTCACTAATAATTTTTCATCATCTGGTCTTATATCAAACTTCTCTATTAGTTTTTTTGCATTCTTGATTATCTCATCTTTCTGCAATACACCTCTTTTTGAAAAAGGTTCATTATGGAAATTTTCTAATATCATATTTTCATATACAGTAAAATCAAGAACCAAACCAACTTTTTGTCTGTCTTGAGGTATAGTTGATACTTTATTGTCAATTATTTTTCTAGGTGATAGATTAGTAACATCTTTTCCATTTACCTTGACATGCCCTTTCTCTATTTTTCTAAGGCCTGTTATAGCTTCAACCAATTCATTCTGTCCATTACCATCTACACCGGCGATACCCAATATTTCTCCTTTTTTTACTTCTAAGGATAAACCATCAACAGCTATTAATCCTCTATTATCTTTTACTGTAATATTATCTATAGACAATACCACATCAGAAGTTTCATGATCCTCTTTTGGAACTACAAAAGTTACTTCTCTACCAACCATCTTAGATGCTAGATCTTCTTCTGTTACTTCATCTACTTTAACTGTATCAATAGGTTTACCTCTCCTTATGATAGTACAATTATCAGCCACTTGTTTTATTTCTTTCAATTTATGAGTAATGATAATTACAGATTTTCCTTCTTTGGTTAAATTATCCATGATATGTACAAGTTCTTGTATTTCTTGAGGAGTAAGCACACTTGTCGGTTCATCTAGAATTAATATATCAGCTCCTCTATATAGAGCCTTCAATATTTCTACCCTTTGTTGCATACCTACAGTTATATCTTGAATTTTATCATCAGGATTAACATATAGACTGTATTTTTCAGATAGCTTAATAATTTCCTCTTTAGCTTTTTTCATATCAAGAATACCATGATTGGTTATTTCATTACCTAAAATAATATTCTCAACAACTGTAAATGGTTGAACTAACATAAAATGTTGATGTACCATTCCTATACCGTTTTTTATTGCTATATTAGGATTAGTGATATTAATTTTTTTACCATTAATATATATTTCGCCACTTGTTGGTTCTATCATTCCATATAACTGATTCATTAGAGTAGATTTACCAGCTCCATTTTCTCCTAATAAAGCATGTACTTCTCCTTTATATACAGTGAGATTAATATTATCATTAGCAACTAATTTACCAAATTTTTTTGTAATGTTCTTCATTTCAATTACTTTGGTTTTATAATCTATATTATGCAAAATATCTATCCTTTCTATCTTTAGTTAGCTAAAATAACAGCTCAAACTATGTTCGAGCTGTTATAAATTAATAATTAGTAATTAATAATTATTTATTCACTATATAATTCATCATATTCTTCTCTTGTAGCTGGAACAGTTATTTTTTTATCTATTATATCTTGTTCTAATTGTTTAACTTCATCTAATATATCTTGTGGAACAGAGTCTACGGATGTATCAGCTATTCCTACAGCTCCATCAGCTAATCCTAAATTAATATTAGATCCGCCTTCCCATTTTCCTTCTTGTAATTCCTTAACAACATTATAGATTGCTTGATCTACTTTCTTAACAGCTGAAGTTATTATTTCGTCTTTTCCTAATATAACTTTTTGGTCTTGGTCAACACCAATAACAAGTTTTCCATTTTCAACTGCTGATTCTATAACTCCTGTTCCCGAGAAACCTGCAGCGTGGAATATTATATCTGCTCCATTTTGATACATTCCATTAGCTATAGCTTTTCCTTTAGCAGTATCTCCGAAATCATTAACATATTGTATTTGGATTTCTGCATCAGGGTTAGCTGTTTTTACACCAGCTCTATAACCACTTTCAAATCTCCATATAACATCGAATTCCATACCGCCAACAAAACCAACATTATTTGTTTTAGTCATCTTACCTGCTATGTATCCAACTAAGAATGATGGTTCTTGTTCGCTAAATGTAACTCCTAATAAATTATCTGGTGCTTCTTGTTCTTCTGTATATGCATTATCGATAATAGCATATTTTCTATCTGGATTAGTCTTAGCCGCATCTAATACAGCATCAGCCATTAGATAACCAATACCCCAAATTAGATCATTATCTTGATCATATAGAGTTTCTAGATTTGGAGCGTAATCAGCCTCTTGAGTTGATTCTAAGAACTCAGCAGTAATTCCTAAGTCCTTTTGTGCTTTTTCTAATCCAGCCCAAGCGAGTTGATTGAATGATTGGTCATTTATTCCTCCCGTATCAGTTACCATACTTACTTTCAAAGCCTTATCTGCTACATCTTCCTGTTCATCTTCAGAGTCTGTATCTTCAGTATCATTTATGTCTTCTTGTGAGTCTGCATTAGATCCATTATCATCATTTACTTGTGTGCCTGAATCCACAGTATCAGTTTTTTTCTCACCGCATCCAGTTAATACTAGAGTAAATACCATAGTCATCATAACAACAATTGATAATACTTTTTTCATCTTATAACAATCCTCCCATATCTACATAAAATATTAAATTATTACATAAAAATATCGTTTCAACTAAATTAATCCATAATAATTTAGTGATATACTCTTATAAATTGAATAATTAAATTTTATATTATATTTTAATTCATAAGAATAACCCATTTTTTTGTAATAATCTTATCCTTATATTATCATAAAATAGTTATTTTGTCATAGTTTTTACCTAAATATTTAATTTTTTTCTGTATATATAAAAAAATAATATACCAATTAGTTAAGTTTATTTGATATATTATTAATATTGTTAAATATTAAGTTATTATTTTCAAATTTTATAAACCATTTGGCTTATTTGCCTTTATTTTATATCATTCAATAATTTTATAAGTTCACTAGAAGGTTGAATTTCTAATAAATTTAATTTATCGTTTTCCTCATATATGCAATAATATATATCTATGTTTTTCAAGTGTTTATTTAATTTTTTTCTTTTAAAGAACTTCTGTTTTTTATCTTTATCATAATCATTACTATTAATTGATTTAATTTTTTTAATTTGATTAGTGTTTATATATATTATTGTCTTTTCTTTTGATCCAGTAATCTCTTGTATAATGAATTCGTCCTCGATTAGCATATATTTATAAGAAGTTATATATTTCTTAATAATAATATAAGCCAGTACTGTTGCTATAATAAGTGTTAAACCATCGGTTAAACTTGCATTTATGCGTAGCAAATTACCTACAAAATTAAACAGTATTAATACTACTGTACCTATTAGTATAAAAAAAAGCATTTTTATTGGTGATATTTTTTCTCTTTTAGTTATTTCTTGATGCATAAATTACATCCCCTAACTCTTATTTATTATATTTTAATAGGTCATACATAAAAAATTTTTTATATTTTTTTATATCTATTTTTTTCTGTTTCATATAGATTATTACCTTTACAATCAATTACAACCACCAAAGGTAATTTTTCTACCTCCATTTTTCTTACAGCTTCTGTTCCTAGATCATCATATGCTATTATATCAACTTTTTTAATTTTATCTGCCAACAGAGCGGCAGCTCCTCCAACTGCTGCAAAATATACTGCTTTATTCTTAATCATGCTTTCAATTACTTCTCTACTTCTATCTCCTTTTCCTATCATACCCTTTAGCCCTTTATCTAATAAGTATGGTGCATAAGGATCCATTCTATAACTTGTTGTTGGTCCTGCAGAGCCGATTACTTCTCCTTCTTTAGCTGGTGCTGGTCCTACATAGTATATAACATTATTTTCTACATCAAAAGGTAATTTACCACCTTTATTTAATTCTCCTACCATTCTTTTATGTGCTGCATCTCTAGATGTATATAATACACCTGATAATAATACTTTATCTCCGGCTTTTAACTCTTTTACTTTTTCCTCTGTTAGAGGAGTACTGATTTCTATAGTCATACTTTTTCCTCCCACAATATATTTAATTTATATAACTCGTGTGCTATGTCTAGTAGCATGGCAACTAATATTAACAGCAACTGGTAATCCTGCAATATGTGTAGGATATGTTTCGATATTTACAGCTAATGCTGTGGTTCTTCCACCTAATCCTCCTGGTCCTATTCCTAATTTATTAATGTTATCTAATAATTCATTTTCCATTTCTTTTATATAGTCTATTGCTGAATTATTACCTACTGGTCTAAGTAAAGCTTTCTTGGCTAAATATGCTGCTTTTTCAAATGTACCTCCTATACCAACTCCAATAATCATAGGTGGACATGCATTTCCTCCAGCTTGTTCTACTATTTCTAGAATGGCTTTTTTGGCACCTTCTATACCGTCTGCTGGTTTTAGCATTGCAATTTTGCTCATGTTTTCGCTTCCAAATCCTTTTGGAGCTACAGTAATTTTTATATCATTTCCTGGAACTATGTCATAATGGATTATTGCAGGAGTATTGTCTTTGGTATTCTCTCTGTGAAATGGATCTTTTACAACAGATTTCCTAAGGTAACCGTCTTTATATCCTTCTCTGACCCCTTGATTTATTGCGTCTGTTAATGACATGTCTGTGATATGCACTTCTTGCCCTATTTCACAAAAAACAACTGCCATACCAGTATCTTGACACATTGGCATCATTTTATTTTTAGCTATTTCTGCATTTTGTTGTATTTGCTCTAATATGCCTTTTCCAATTGGTGATTCTTCTTTCTCTTTATATTTTCCTATCATATCCAATATATCTTTGCTCACATAACAGTTAGCTTCTATACACATTTCTTTTATAGTTTTTGCAATAATATCAGCTGATATTTCCCTCATTTAGTTTCCTCCTCACAAAAATTTATGTAAATATACCTCTTTCTATCTTAATAAATTAAAACATATTCGTCAAGAAAAAAGGATATTAACTTAGTTAATATCCTTTTTTCCATTATATATTTCTTGGAACTTCTTTATGATTCTTTTATACTCTTCTTCAGTTATCTCTTCTTTTAATTCATTACTTTTCACTGTATCCAGAAGACCTATTTTCTCTGCCTTTCTAATGTAACTGACAGCCCAACTACTTACATTATAATAATTATAACTATAAGGTTTGTAGTTATTTAATTTTATTTCGCCTTTTTCTTGTTCATATGAACGAATTAATAACGTATATACTTGTTCTTTAGTAATGTTTTTTAGTGGAAGGAAAGTATTATCACCAAAGCCGCTCACCAGATTTTTTTTATAAGCCGTATATATATATTTAGCATAATATGAATTAACATCCACATCCTTAAATACTTTTCTAGGTTCTAATAATTTTATGTCTAACGCTTTCACAAGGTATTCTGTAAATTCAGCTCTATCTATTAATTTATCTTTTTGCTCTGTTCTGAAATTTATCTTGTATTTACGATTTTCACTAACAGATGTACTATTTTGAAATATAAAATTAACATTAATGTTAACTTCATAATTAGCATCATACTCTAGTTTTTCAAGCGGTAGTATTATTAAACTTTTATCAAGATATTTATCATCTTGAGGCAATATGACTTTTACTTTTACCTTACTACCATTATCTTTATTTACTACTTCAATGTTATTATTATATATTCGTCTTATTTTTTGTGTATCCGAGTAATAGCTTAGAGTAATAGGCAACCCCACATCATTATATTCACCATTTATTTTTCTATAAGGGTTTATCATATAATTGTTTTTCCAAGAAATAGGAACATCAAGCATTTTGTCATATGGATATATAATAATTTTTCTATTAGTATCTCTTGACTTACCTCCCAAATCATAAGTATACATTTTCTCATATTTTCCCATACCAATATGTTGGTATAATGGATCTAAAAATGATATTCTAGAATACGGATTATTTATTAAATCAATAACTCCGTTTTTATAGCTATCAAAATCATTACTGATGAATTCTGTAATATATGGATTAAAATATGAGTAATAAGAAGCTCTATCTAAACTGTATCTACCTCTATAAAACTTATTTCTGCTTTCTTCTATAAGTGAAAAACTTTCATTTATACACATATACTTACTGTGGTTAGAAGCTGAAGATTCTAATTGTTTATTGTTTTCTACAGGTCTAATATTCATATTCTGTCTAATATCATTTATATATTTTATAGCTTCGTCTGGCTTTTGTTCAGAAGCATATATATTTATATTACAAATAGTACTTATAAATAAAATCAAACATACTATTTTTTTTATATTTTTATTCAACGTATAACTCACCTCCAATATAAACTAGCTCTAAATGTTTAAAATAAACTAGTCTTTATTACTATATTATAACAGATATATTCATTAATACTGTTACATGTATATTACAACTTATGTAAATCTAGAGAAGCGGATCCGTACATTGAAAAAAACTCAACTTAAAAAGGTTACATAGCTAAGCTAATGTAACCTTTTTAAGAATACTTTTATTCCTGATTTTTATTTTCATCAATTTCTTTATTATCATCTGATTCACGTATATTATCTTGTTCCCCTGCATTATCTGATTCACATGTATCATCTTGTTCCTCTATATCATCTGCTTCATGAGTCACTTCTTCTTTTATTCTTGCTATACCAGCAACTACTATATCTTCTTTTAAATTCATTAATCTAACACCGGAAGTGACACGACCAAATCTAGAAATATCTCTTACTTTAATTCTTATGACAATACCTTCAGTAGTTATTATCATAAGTTCATTATCTTCGTTAACAGCTTTGATTCCTATAACATTACCTGTCTTTTCAGTTATTTTATAGAATTTAACTCCTTTACCACCACGTCTCTGTGTGGTAAATTCATCAATATCTGTTCGTTTTCCTAATCCATTTTCTGAAACTACCAATAAATCAGTACCTTGTGAGGTTAACTGCATACCTATTACTTCATCATCATGATTAAGATTCATTCCTCTAACACCCATGGATGTTCTACCGATAACTCTTACATCACTTTCACAGAAACGGATACATTGACCATATTTAGTTCCAAGGATTATGTCTTGTTTGTTATCTGTTAATTTAACTTCAATTAAGTCATCATCTTCTTTTAATATTATTGCTTGAAGACCACTGATTCTTATATTAACATATTCCATAATATTACTTTTCTTAATTATACCTTTTTTAGTTGCCATAAGAAGATATCTGTCTTCTCTATATTCACTTAAAGGAATAACTGCTGTTATTTGTTCATCTGAGTCTAACTGCAATAAATTAACAAGAGCGGTACCTCTAGCAGTTCGGCTAGATTCAGGTATCTCATAAGCTTTTAATCTATATACTTTACCTTTATTTGTAAAGAATAGAATAAAATGATGAGTAGAGGTAATAAATAGATTTTGGATGAAATCCTCATCTCTCGTCTGCATACCTTTTATACCTTTTCCACCTCTATGTTGACTTTTATAGGTAGTGGTAGGCATTCTCTTAATATATCCAAGATGAGTCATAGTAATAACTGTTGGTTCTTTTTTAATAAGGTCTTCTAAAGATATTTCACCTATATCATAAGTTATTTCTGTTCTTCTTGGATCACCATATTTTTCTTTGATTATTAATATTTCTTCTTTGATAACACCGTATAACAGTTTATCATCTGCTAATATGGCTTTTAATTCTTTTATTTTTTCCATCAGTTCTCTATATTCATTCTCTATTTTTTCTCTTTCCAAACCTGTTAATGCTCTAAGTCTCATATCAACTATTGCTTGGGCTTGAATTTCACTGAACTGGAATCTATCTATTAGATTTAATTTTGCATCTGCAGCACTATTAGATGCTCTGATTATTTTAATAACTTCATCAATAAATTCTAAAGCTTTTAAAAGTCCTTCTAAAATATGTGCTCGATTTTCAGCTTTCTTTAATTCATACTTAGTTCTTCTTGTAACAACATCTTTTTGATGGTCTAAGTAATAAGTTAACATCTGCTTTAGATTAAGTATTTTAGGTTCATTTTTAACAAGAGCAAGCATATTAATACCAAATGTATCTTGTAATTGAGTATGTTTATATAATTGATTCAAGATAACGTTAGCATTAGCATCTCTTTTTAATTCAATTACAACACGCATACCTTTACGGTCTGATTCATCCCTTAGGTCAGAAATTCCTTCAACCTTTTTAATTTTTACAAGTTCGGCAATCTTTTCTATTAATCTTGCTTTGTTAACTTGATAAGGCAATTCTGTTACAATTATTCTTTGTTTATTTCCTGGCATTGGTTCAATATCAACTGCAGCTCTTACTTTTACTTTACCTTTACCAGTTCTATATGCTTGTTTTATACCATTTTTTCCTAATATTTTTCCATAAGTCGGAAAATCTGGTCCTTTTATTATTTCCATCAATTCTTCTATATCTGTATCTCTATTTTCAATAGTTGTATTATCAATAATCTTAACTACACCATCTATAACTTCATTTAGGTTATGAGGTGGTATGTTAGTTGCCATTCCAACTGCTATTCCAGATGTTCCATTTACAAGTAAATTAGGAAATCTTGCTGGTAATACTTCGGGTTCTTTTAATGATTCATCAAAGTTAGGTTTAAAATCAACAGTATCTTTTCCTATATCTGCTAATAACTCCATTGACATTTTACTCATTCTAGCTTCTGTATAACGCATTGCAGCTGCACCATCACCATCAACAGAACCAAAGTTTCCATGACCATCTACTAATAGATACCTTGTTGAGAAAGGTTGTGCCATACGAACCATTGCTTCATAGATAGAGCTATCACCATGTGGATGATACTTACCCATTGTATCCCCAACGATTCTGGCTGATTTACGATATGGTTTATCAGGAGATAAGTTAAGTTCACTCATAGAATATAATATTTTCCTATGAACAGGTTTTAATCCATCTCTAACATCTGGTAGTGCTCTTGAGGCAATAACACTCATGGCATAGTCAATATATGATTTTTTCATTTCATCCTGTAAATCAACGGATATTATTTGATCGTATTCTTGTCTTTCATCCATATATATTAATCCTCCCAAATTAACAATGTTAATGTTAATTTATTTTTACTCTAATTTTCCTGAAATTTATACAATCATTAACTCTCTTCGGAAAATTTAAGTTATTCTAGTATTGGTATAAGTTCATTAGATATCTAGATTTCTTACATGTTTAGCATGTGATTGAATGAATTCACGTCTAGGTTCTACTTTGTCACCCATTAATGTGGTGAATATTTCATCAGCACTTGCTGCATCATCTAATTCAACTTTTAATAATATTCTTTTATCAGGATCCATAGTCGTATCCCATAATTGCTCTGCATCCATTTCTCCTAATCCTTTGTATCTTTGAAGATTAATACCGTCTCTTCCGATTTCATTCAATAATTTTTCTAAAACTCTATCATTATAAACATATTGTGATTTTTTATTTTTAGTAACTTTATATAGTGGAGGTTGTGCAATATACACTTTTCCCTGTTCTAATAGCTGAGGCATATAACGATAGAAAAATGTAAGCAATAGCGTTCTAATGTGAGCACCATCAACATCCGCATCTGTCATGATAATAATTTTATGATATCTTAACTTTTCTAGATTAAAATCATCTGATATACCTGTACCAAACGCAGTAATCATAGCTCTTATTTCTTTGTTACTTAATATTTTATCAAGTCTAGCCTTTTCTACATTAAGTATTTTTCCTCTAAGAGGTAATATGGCCTGTGTCTGTCTTGACCTTGCTGATTTAGCTGAACCTCCAGCTGAATCTCCCTCAACAATATATATTTCACAGTTAGTTGGATCTTTATCAGAACAATCTGCTAGTTTTCCTGGTAAACTAGTACTTTCTAATGCACTTTTTCTTCTTGTTAAATCTCTAGCTTTCCTTGCCGCATCTCTTGCACGATTTGCCATTACTGCTTTTTCTAATATAATTTTGGCTACTGCAGGATTTTGTTCTAAAAAATAGGTAAGTTGTTCAGATAATATGGAATCAACTGCACCTCTTGCTTCGCTATTTCCTAATTTTTGTTTTGTCTGACCTTCAAATTGAGGATCTTCGATTTTAATACTAATAACAGCAGTTATTCCTTCTCTTACATCTTCACCAGATAAGTTCTTTTCATTATCTTTTAGAATTTTATTCTTTCTTGCATAATCATTTAATGTTTTAGTGAATGCTGTCTTAAAACCACTAAGATGAGTTCCACCTTCTGGTGTATTGATATTATTTACAAAAGAAAATATATTTTCAACATATGAATCATTGTGTTGAAATGCGACTTCTACATAAACTCCATCTTTTTTTCCTTCTGCATATGCTACTTCATCATATAGTGTATCTTTGTTACGATTTCTGTATTTAACAAATTCTTTAATTCCGCCTTCATAGTGAAATACAAGTTCCTGAGGTCCTTGTTCTTCCCTAGTATCTATGAATTTCATTTTAAGACCTTTAGTTAAAAACGCCATCTCTTGTAATCTTTGTTTAAGGGTGTGGAAATCATAAACTGTTTCTTCAAATATTTCTGTATCGGGTTTGAAATGTATATATGTTCCGGTTTTGTCTGTTTCACCGATAACTTTTAACGGATGTACTACTTTTCCTCTTGAGTAGTTTTGTTCATATATTTTACCATCAGTATATATCTGAACTTTCAGCCATTCAGAAAGAGCATTAACTACAGAAGCACCAACACCATGTAAACCTCCGGATACTTTATAGCTACCGCCACCAAATTTTCCACCTGCATGAAGTATTGTAAAAACTACTTCTACAGCTGGTATTCCTTTTTGATGATGTATTCCAACTGGTATTCCATATCCATTATCCAAAACAGAAATGGAGTTATCAGGATGGATTTTTATTTCTATATAATCACATCTACCCGCTAGTGCCTCATCAACAGAATTATCAACTATCTCGTATACTAGATGATGTAATCCTCTTGAAGAAGTACTACCAATATACATACCAGGTCTTTTACGAACGGCTTCCAGCCCTTCTAAAACTTGAATATGGCTTTCATTATATTCAGATAACTTACTCATAATAAACCTCCTGCTATATGTTTAGATACGCATAATTATACGCATATATTAATGATTTATATATGTTAATTAATTAATCAATATCCAAATGAATTAATTTAATTGTTATTTATACCTATCTTAACTATTATATATTAGTCTGTAAATTATTGCAAATAAGGCATAACAACTATTAGTGACTACTATTTGAATTTTTATAAGGTAATTCGTATAATGCTACTTCACCATTATTTACCTTATACAATTTTCCAATGTCTATGCTATTTTTTATATAATCTTCTACTCCAGTACAAGTTATAATTGTTTGAATATTTTTAAGAGAATGAATTAAATATTTTTGTCTTTCATCATCTAATTCTGATAATACATCATCTAGAAGTAATATTGGTGTGTCATCTATTTTATCTATAACTAATTTTATTTCAGATAGCTTAAGTGAAAGTGCAGCAGTTCTTTGCTGACCTTGCGAACCATATTTTCTTATATCTATACCATTTACTAAGAACATCATATCGTCCCTGTGAGGACCTACACTTGTTGTTCCAAATCGTATGTCCTTATCTAAATTATTCTCTAGTTTTTGTTTGAAATTTCCATCATTTACATTCTTTTCATATTCTATTTGTAGATTCTCTTTATTTCCAGAAATATCAGAATGTATTTTATTAATAATCAAATTCAGTTTATCTATAAATTCTTTCCTCTTATATATAATCTTAGTTCCGAAATGCACTAATTGATTATCCCATATATTTATAGTCTCGTCAATTTTACCAGTTTTTTTCAAAGTTTTCAATAAATTATTTCTTTGTTTAAGAATTTTTTGGTATTGCTGCAAATTATAATAATATATATTATCTAGTTGACATAATTCAAGATTAAGAAACTTTCGCCTTTCTTTAGGACCATTTTTTATTAGTCCAAGGTCTTCAGGGGAAAATATTATAACATTAACAATACCTAATAATTCATTTAATTTTTTTATAGGTATCCTATTTATAGCTATTCCTTTTCTATTATTTTTTTTTATGTGAATATCTACATTTTCATCAATACCTTTTTTATTCACAGTTAATTTTATATGTGCTTCACTTTTTTCAAGATTAATCAATTCTTTATCACTACTGGTTCTATGAGATTTAGAAGTCGCACACAAATAAATGGCTTCAATAATATTTGTTTTTCCCTGAGCATTTTTTCCAAACAATATATTGATTCCATCAGAAAAATTGACTACTGTATATTTATAATTTCTATAATCTTTTAACGATAATCTTTTTATGAACATACTCAAGCACTCCAATTAAGTCTAATAATTAAACTTAGCTTTCTAAAATTTAATGCAGTCATATATATAGTATGAACTTTAATTAGAGGCAGCCAAATATAATTTTCAGAAAAATGATAAGAATATTTATTCCGTAAAAATATTTGACTGCTTGTAATATAGAATCATCAATCATCAGTGCATTGCTAAATGATTTTTATTTCTCCATATCCATTAATATTTATAATATCTCCTGGATGTATTTTTTTACCTCTTCTTGTTTCAACTTCATTATTAACTTTTACTTCACCGTTTAGTATTAAAATCTTAGCATGTACTCCTGAATCAGCAGCTCCAGCTAATTTCAATAGTTGTCCTAGTTTAATGTATTCGTCATTAACTTTAATTTCTTCCATAACTTAGATCCTCTCATTTTACAAGTCTTTTTATCTTATTCTTATTGGAACAATTAGATACTTATAGTCATCTCCATCTACTTGCTTCATAATACAAGGACTATGAGGATTAGTAAATTGTAAATAGATGTATTCATCATCAATTACTTTTAGAGCATCAATAAAATATTTTGGATTAAATGCAATTTCTAACTCATTTCCTTCTTTTTCAATATCAATTTCTTCATAGACATCACCAAAATCCGTATTAGAAGTAATTATCATACTATCATTTTGTATAGTAATTTTGATAGGATTGTTTTTAGTTTCTCTAGATATCAATGCCGCTCTATCAATACTTCTCAGTAATTCATCTTTATCAATTTTAATAAGTGTATCATAATCTTTTGAGAAGAATTGTTCATACTTAGGGAAATCCCCTTCCAATAATCTTGATACTATAATGCTTTCTTCTAATTCAAATAAAATATGCTTATCAGTAAAATATATCATTACATCTTTTTCATCATCAGGCTCTAAGATTTTACTAATTTCATTTAGAGTTTTCCCTGGTATGACTACACTGATATCATCAAAATCTGATTCGAAATCCATTTTTCTAATTGAGACTCTATGAACATCAAGAGATACTATATTTAATTTATTATCTTTTATTTCCAATAATTCACCTGTAAGAACTGGTCTTATCTCTTCTAATGCTATAGAAAATATTGTTTGTCTAATCATTTCTTTTAGTTTCAATTGGGATACTTTTATATACGTATCTTTAGATACATTAGGTAACTGTAAAAATTCTTCTCCTGAAAATCCAGAAATGTTAAACTTGGTTTTTTCACATATTATTGTAGTATAATTATTATTATCCACTGTTATCTCTACTTCATTATCAGGTAATTTCTTAACTATTTCAGAAAAAATCTTAGCCTTTAATGCTACTGTTCCTGTTTCTATAATATCGGCATTTACATTACTTTCAATACCAAGTTCTAAGTCATTACTTATTAATTTGAATCCTTTTGATGTTGCTTGTAATAAAATACATTCTAATATAGGTAATGTCGTTCTAGTAGATACAGCTTTCAAAACCGTTGTTACTCCATTTAATAAATCACTTTTACTACAAGTTAATTTCATATTGTTAATAACTCCTTTCACATGTATATATAGATAATATATATTTTTTTATAGTAATTGTAATAATAGGGCTTGTTAATATGTTAATAAGTATTCTAAACCCTCGTTGTTAGTAATTGTTAATAAATATAATAAGTCTGTTGATTAAATTTATTTTTTTATAGAAATATCCACAGCTTAGATGAGGTTATACCCCTAAAAAAAGTTTTTCACAGGTTATACAGTTATTCTTAACACCCTAATGTTGATAACTTTATGACCTTAAAAAAATTATAATGCATTAGTTTATAAGTTGAATTTATCAATAATTCCTACATTATTCATCTTATTTGTAAGTACATTATAATTTATTAAATGTAGCTTCTATTTCCCAGTTATCTTTTTCGTTAATATTTCAATAGTATTTTTGAATGCACTATCTTTTTGAATATCTTTACTAATTTTTTCGTAACCGTGTATTATTGTTGTATGGTCACGTTTTCCAAGTATTTGTCCTATCTTAGGAAGGGATAAGTCTGTTAACGTCCTTGATAGATACATAACTATTTGTCTTGGATAAGCTATTTCTCTAGGTCTCTTCTTAGAGACTATATCAGCAGGGTTAATGTTATAATGTTCTGCTACGATTTCCAATATGAATTGAGGTGTAATTTCTTTATCCTTTTCAGGTGTTATCAAATCTTTTAGTGCATCTTCTGCTAATTCTTTCGTAAGGTCTTTATGTACTAGCGTTGAATATGCTATTATTTTATTGATGCCACCTTCTAATTCTCTAATGTTAGATTTTATGTTAGTTGCAACATATTGAATAACATCATTTGGTAAATTAAGATGTTCCATTTCAGCTCTTTTTTGTAATATAGCCATTCTTGTTTCAAAATCAGGTGGTTGTATATCGGCTATTAAACCCCATTCAAATCTGGATCTCAACCTTTCTTCTAATGTTTCAATTTCTTTTGGCGGGCGATCACTTGAGATTATTATCTGTTTTTTAGCTTCATATAAAGTATTGAATGTATGGAAAAATTCTTCTTGTGTTCTTTCTTTTCCTGCTATAAACTGGATATCATCCACTAATAGAACATCTATATTTCGATACTTTTGTCTGAATTCTTCATTTTTATCATCTCTGATTGATTTTATTAATTCATTAGTGAATTTTTCAGAAGACACATATAATACTTTTGATTCACTATTTTCTGAAAGTATAAAGTGGGCTATAGAATGCATCAAGTGAGTTTTCCCCAATCCAACACCACCATATATAAAAAGAGGATTATATGCTTCTGCTGGTGATTCAGCAACTGCTAAAGCGGCAGCATGAGCTAGTTTGTTATTGTTACCAACAACAAACGTATCAAATGTATATCTAGAATTCAGGCCATTATATTCATTATTATTATTAGTAGGTATTTTTTTATTGGATACTTTTTTCTTTTCTTTAGCTATCTCACTAGGTAGCATAAATTTAATATTGTATATTTCACCTACTATTTCTCTAATTGCGATTATGATTGATTTACTATATTTTCTCTCTATATAATCACGACCGATTTCATCATCTGTTTTTATTATGATTGTATTATCTTGTACTCTAATAGGCTCCAGATTTTCTAGAAAAGTTTTATAAGATATTTTTGAAATATCTGATTCATCCCTAAGTAACGCTTGAATTTTGTCCCATTTTTCAATAACGGAATGACTCATCATATATCCTCCTTTGCATTATTCGAGGTATATTTCCAGTATTAACGATTCAATCATAATAATAAAAATATACCGTAAAATGAACATACTTATTCATTCTAATTCTAACTATCTACAGTATATATTACTCTATAAAGGACTAATTTTCAATTAAATTATGTGGATGTGTGGATAAAATTTGTGGATAAGATTGTTTATATAGCTGTTGATACTGTGGATAACTTGGTTTGATGCTTTTTTATCCACAGTATGTTAATTAAAATAATGTACAGGCTGTTAATAGTTCTTATTGTGCATAAATATTACAAATAAATTAAATGTAAATATTTGTTAATAATAAAAAAAATGTAGACTTATCCACAATTCTGAGAGCGATTGTGGATAAATAGTTTTTAACAAATTATCCACAAAACGTGGAAAAAAACATAAAAAATTGTGGATAAAAAATTTTAATTACTGGAGTTTCCAATACTTTAATCTTTCATCATTATTTTTTTCTTGACTAGAAGTTAGTTTTTTAATATAATTAGAATAGTGCTTTTATGTAAAAACAACTACTAAGCATTAATATTTAAATTTGGTACTAAGTAAATCATATGTATTTTGTTAATGGATATGTTATCAATAACTAGTACATGTTATTTAATACAATAATATAATTATATAATATGGAATATTGAAGGAGGTGCTTTTAATGAAAATGACATACCAACCTAAAACGAAACAAAGAAGCAGAGAACATGGTTTCAGAAAAAGAATGAGTTCTAAAAGCGGAAGATGCGTTTTAGCAAGAAGAAGAGCAAAAGGTAGAAAAAAATTGTCAGCTTAAGGCCTCATTTTGTGGCCTTTTATACTATCCTCCAATTCAAATACTATAACGATCGTCAAAGGTTTAATAAAATTTAATCCTTTCATATTTATAGGAGGTAGTTTTTGGGTATGAATAGAACAGAATCGTTAGGAAAAAGAAAAGATTTCAAAATTGTTTTTAACAAGGGAAAATCCCTTGCAAATAACTATTTAGTTATGTATATTTATAGTAGTGGAGATTCTATTAATCGGTTAGGAATCTCGGTAAGTAAAAAAGTTGGGAACAGTGTAGTTAGACATAGGGTCACTAGATTGGTTAAAGAGAATTATAGGCTTAATGAGAACAGAATAAAAACTGGATATGATATTGTTGTTATAGGAAGAGTCAATTCATCGAACGCAAATTTTAAAGATATAGAGAAATCATTAATCAACTTGTTGAGAAAACATAATCTATTAGAAAAATAAAAGAGTGATATACCATGAATGTCTTTAAATATGTTTCATTAAAAATTATAATTTTTTACAGAAAATTTATTTCTCCTTTAAAAAGACCAACGTGTATTTATACACCTACTTGTTCAAAGTATGCGTATGAAGCTATAGTTAAGTATGGATTTCTAAAAGGAGCTTGGTTAAGTATCAAAAGAATCTTAAGATGTCATCCATTTCATAAAGGTGGATATGACCCAGTACCATAAAATATAGGAGGAACTAATTTAATGTTATCGAATATTGTTGTTCTAACACAGAGCAGTTCATTTATAACAGGTCCGATAGCCAAGATTTTTGGTGCTATTATGGATGCTATATATAATTTATTCAGTAAAATAGGCATTAATAATTTAGGTATCAGTATCATATTATTTACTATCATTGTTAGATTATTAATGTTACCTCTAGCTTTTAAACAACAGAAATCAATGATAGGTATGCAAGAAATACAACCTAAATTAAAGAAAATTCAGGACAAGTATAAAAATAAAAAAGATGTTGAATCACAAAATAAAATGAGAATGGAAATGAGTCAATTATATCAAGAGCATAACGTAAGTCCTTTTGGTGGATGTTTACCTCTTTTAATTCAATTTCCCATTATCATGTCATTATTTGCAGTTCTTCGTAAAATACCAGCATATATTATGAGTATCAAAGGAATTTATCTTAGTATTATAGCAAGTATAAGAAATGTTGCAGACCATGCTACTTATTTAACAAGCTTGAATGATGCTAGTAAAATGCCAATCAAAAATTTTGATGTAACTAACAACAATCAAGTTATAGACTTAATGAGTACTTTTACTTCAACCAAATTTAATGAATTTGTTGACTATTTTAATTCTGTTTCTTCAACTGTTGGAGATCAAATAGCTCCATTAGTTAGACAATTAAATGATGTTAACTATTTCTTAGGTATTAATTTAGCGGATAATCCTAATTTAATGTCAATTGGTTTATTAATACCAGTACTTAATGTTGTTGTTCAGTTTCTAGTATCCAAAACTACTATGAGTATGAATAATAAAAACATGGATGAAAAACAAGCTACTACAAATAAGGCTATGATGTATACTATGCCTCTTATTACAGTATTCTTCGTTGTTAGTATGCCAGCTGGTTTAGGTCTTTATTGGTTGACAAGTAGTGCTTTCCAATTAGTACAACAAATAATATTAAACAAACATCTCAAAAAAGACATTAAAAAATAACTAAATAATTTCACATAATCATTAAAACAAAATAGAACTCACTATAGTTTGTAATGTAATAAAATGATTAGTTAAGCGTTATTATATATACAACTTTTAATATTAGCTAAGAGAAAAGTTTAAGAATCGTATTGGAAAAGTTGAATATATAAAATTTAAGGAGGAAAGTTCTAAAATGAATTTTGTTGAAAAGACAGGAAAAACCGTTAATGATGCTATAACAGAAGCATTAATCGAATTGGGGACTACGAGTGATAAAGTTAATATTGAAGTAATTGATAAAGGTGCAACTGGTTTGCTTGGTTTTTTTAGTTCAAAAATGGCTAAAGTAAAAGTTACTAAAAAAATAAATCTATCTGATGTGGCTACAGATTTTTTAGAAAATATATTTAGAGTCATGGATTTGAAGGTTACTATAGTAGCAGAACTTAAAGAGCAGAATCTTGATATAGAGTTAAGCGGTCCAAGTATGGGTGTATTAATTGGTAAAAGAGGACAGACACTAGATTCCCTACAATATCTGGTAAGCTTGGTTGTTAATAAGGAATCAGATAAATATGTTAGAGTTAAACTGGATACGGAAAATTATCGTGAAAGAAGAAAAGAGACTCTTGAAAACTTAGCAAAGAATTTATCTTACAAAGTTAGAAAAACTAATAAAAAATTTAGTCTAGAGCCGATGAATCCTTATGAAAGACGAATAATTCATTCTACATTGCAGAATGATAAGTATGTAGAAACTCATAGTGAGGGAGAAGAACCATATAGAAAAGTTGTAATAACACCTAATTTTAAAAAGTAATAAAAAGGGGGCCTAAGCTCCCGTCTTTATGAAGACCCAAGCTTACGAGCATGGGTTTTTTAATCTTATAGGAAAGTCTATTTTTAAGCATATGAAATAGGACGTTTTCATATGAGCTAAGGAAACTTTCCTAACGGACAAATCCGCTTTGAGGAATGAGGCATAGCCTCTTTTGTTCTCATTAATATTAATATATAGTTTAGAAGGAGTTTTGTTATGTTGAATAATACAATAGCAGCTATTTCCACTTCTTTATCTGCTTCTGGAATTGGAATAATCAGAATAAGTGGAGAAGATGCTATTAATGTTGGTGACAAAATATTTGTTTCCAAAAAGAATAGGAAATTAGTAGATCAAAAAACTCATACTATCCATTATGGTAATATTGTTGATCCTAAGAATAATCAAATTATTGATGAAGTTCTTGTTTCTGTCATGAAGGAACCCAATACTTACACTAAGGAAAATATTATTGAAATCAATTGCCATGGTGGAGTTATAGTAATGCAGAAAATACTACATCTAGTTTTGGAAAACGGAGCTAGATTAGCTGAGCCAGGAGAATTTACAAAGAGAGCTTTTTTAAATGGAAGAATGGATTTATCTAGTGCTGAGGCAGTAATTGATATTATTAATGCAAAAACCAATTTATCTCTAGAGAGTTCAGTAAGTCAGTTGAAAGGGAATATCTACAGGGAAATAAAAAGCATTAGGAGTAAGTTGTTAGAATTAATAGCCCATATAGAAGCATCTATAGACTATCCAGAATATGATTATGATGAGTTAAGTGAAGATTTGGTTAAAAATAATCTAGGGACAATTAAAAAAAGAATCGAAAAGTTATTAAATTCTGTTGATGACGGTAAAATCATTAGAGAAGGAATTAAGACTGTCATCGTTGGTAAACCAAATGTTGGAAAATCATCACTTATGAATGCTTTACTTAATGAAGATAGAGCCATAGTTACAGATGTGGCAGGAACAACCAGAGATGTATTAGAAGAATACATGAATATAAAAGGTGTCCCATTAAGGATTGTTGATACAGCAGGTATTAGAAAAACAGAAGATATAGTTGAAAAAATAGGTGTTAATAAATCAAAAGAATTAGTAGAAAAAGCAGATTTGATTATAATGATAATCGATGCGTCAACTGAATTGACTGAAGAGGATCAATATATTTTTAATCTTATAAAAGATAAAAAAACTATTA
This sequence comes from Vallitalea longa, assembly GCF_027923465.1. Taxonomy (NCBI): domain Bacteria; kingdom Bacillati; phylum Bacillota; class Clostridia; order Lachnospirales; family Vallitaleaceae; genus Vallitalea; species Vallitalea longa. The sequence goes on along the minus strand of NZ_BRLB01000008.1, from coordinate 188,629 downwards.
TCTTATTGAACAAAATTGATCTTCCTGTTAAAATAACTGAAGAATTAGTTAATAAGGAAGTTGAAAACACTAAGGTGATATCTACATCATTGATTAATAGAAAAGGCTTAGATGATATTGAAAAAGCTATAAAAGATATGTTTTTAATTGGAGATATTGATTTTAATGATAATTTATATATAACAAATGTTAGACATAAACTATCTCTTGAGAATGCAATAGATAGCCTTGATGCTGTAAATAATTCAATTGAAGTTGGTATGCCAGAAGATTGCTGGTCTATTGATATAAAGAATAGCTATGATTATTTAGGTGAAATAACAGGTGATAGTGTAAATGAAGATATTATCAGTCAGATTTTTAGCCAGTTCTGTTTAGGAAAATAGTTGAATTTTAATTATATACTACTAGTTAATGTAGAAGGAGTTAATGCGTATGAGTTATATTGAAGGAAATTATGATGTAGCTGTAATTGGTGCTGGACATGCTGGATGTGAAGCTGCTCTAGCGGCTGCCAGATTAGGACTTAATACAGTTATATTTTCTGTAAGTTTAGATAGTATAGCCATGATGCCATGTAATCCTAGTATAGGAGGAACATCAAAAGGACATTTAGTACGTGAAATAGATGCTCTAGGTGGTGAAATGGGGAAAAATATAGATAAGACATATTTACAATCAAGAATGTTGAATACTGGTAAAGGTCCTGCTGTTCATTCACTCAGGGCTCAAGCAGATAAATTTACTTATTCAAAAGAAATGAAAATCGTTCTAGAAAATACTCCTAACTTAATAATTAAACAAAGTGAAGTAACGGATATAATTGTTGAAGATAATAGGATAATAGGAGTAAAGACGATTTCAGGTGCAGTATATAATTGTAAAACAGCTATTATAGCAAGTGGAACTTACTTAAAGGCGCGTTGCATATATGGAGAAGTTAGTATCAATAGTGGACCTAATGGACTTCTTTCAGCTAATCATCTTACTGATAGCTTAATGGATATAGGAATAGAGATGTATAGATTCAAAACAGGAACTCCATCAAGAATTGATAAGAGTACAGTGGATTTTAAAAAAATGGAGGAACAAAAAGGTGATGAGAAAATAGTACCTTTTTCATTTCTGAATACTGAGGAAGGTATTAAGAGAGACCAGATATCTTGTTGGTTAACCTATACTAATGCTAATACTCATAATATCATTAAGAAAAATCTGGATAGATCTCCTCTATATAGTGGTGTAATTGAAGGTACTGGACCAAGATATTGCCCATCAATAGAAGATAAAGTAGTAAGATTTCAAGATAAAGAAAGGCATCAGGTATTTCTAGAACCAGAAGGGGAGTATACTAATGAAATGTATGTACAAGGTATGTCTAGTTCTCTTCCTGAAGATGTTCAGAGAGATATGTTAAGGACTCTACCTGGTCTAGAAAAATGTTCTATTATGAGGCCTGGTTATGCCATTGAATATGATTGTATTAATCCTTTACAATTAAAGCCTACTCTTGAGTTCAAAAAAATATCTGGATTATATAGTGCAGGACAATTTAATGGTAGCTCTGGTTATGAAGAAGCAGCAGCTCAAGGACTTATTGCTGGAATAAATGCAAGTATGAAAATACTGGAAAAAGAACAGATAGTATTAGATAGATCTGATGCGTATATAGGTGTTCTCATTGATGATTTGGTTACTAAAGGGACTAATGAACCTTATCGTATGATGACATCAAGAGCAGAATATAGATTACTTCTTAGACAAGACAATGCAGACCTGAGATTATCTGCAATCGGACATAGAGTTGGTTTGATTTCAGATGAAAGACATAATTGTGTATTGGAAAAAGAAAAGAAGATAAACGAAGAAATTGATAGATTAAAAAGTACTACAGTTGGTGCTAATAATCAAGTAAACAGTTTCTTAGAAAAATATAATAGTTCTGTATTACGTTCAGGAAGTACTTTGGCTGAACTTCTAAGGAGACCAGAACTTAATTATGTTATTCTAAAAGAAATCGATAAAGATAGAAAAGATTTTGATGACGATATTATTGAACAAGTTAATATCTCTTTGAAATATGAAGGATATATAAGTCGTCAGCAAAAACAGGTAGCTCAATTTAAAAAATTGGAGAAAAAATATTTACCTAATGATTTGAATTATGAGCAGATAAAAGGGTTAAGAATAGAAGCTATGCAAAAGCTAAATAGTGTTAAGCCTAGATCCATAGGTCAAGCTTCCCGTATATCAGGTGTATCACCAGCAGATATATCTGTATTGTTGGTATATCTAGAACAGTTAAGAAGAAATTATAATAAGCAGGATTAAAAGAGGTATACAATTTTTGTAAAGGTTAGGATGATAAAATGATATACAACCATTTATTAATAGAAGGTGCAGAAAAGTTAGGATATAAGTTAACAGATATACAGGTTAAGCAGTTCAATAAGTATTATGAAATGTTGATTAAATGGAATAAGAAAATTAATTTAACATCTATTATAGATGAACAAGAAGTAATTCTGAAACATTTCTTAGATAGTATTGCTATCAAAGAGGTTATTGATCTAAATATATGTAATAGCCTAATTGACTTAGGTACAGGTGCTGGATTTCCAGGTATTCCATTAAAGATTGTTTTTCCTAATCTAAAAGTAACTTTGGTTGATTCTCTAAATAAACGTATAAATTTTTTATTGGAAGTAATAGACGAATTATCTCTTGAAGATATACAATGTATTCATTCAAGAGCTGAAGATTTAGGTAATACTGATTTATATAGAGAACAATTCGATTTATGTGTTTCTAGAGCAGTTGCTGATTTATCAATTCTTAGTGAATACTGTATACCATTTGTTAGGCATGGGGGTTATTTTATATCATATAAGTCTAATAAATCGCAAGAAGAAATTTATAGTTCAAAAGGGGCTATGGAAAAATTAGGAGCTTGTTTAGAGAAAATAAAGAATGTTGAAGTTCCTTTTTTGGATATAGAAAGAACATTTGTAGTTATTAAAAAAGTGAAAAATACCCCAAACAAGTATCCTAGAAAAGCAGGTAAACCTAAAAAAAGTCCATTAAGATAATTATATTTCCAAGGAAATAATTTTGATTTTGCTGTTATTTTTGATATAATATAATAGAGTAATAATAAGATTAAACAATAATCATTGGTTATCAATTAATCAAGATATAATTTAATTAAGTCTTAAGTATATATTTTAGTTGATTATAAAAATTTATAAAAAATTTAGTAAGTTATAAAATCAAAATTATAATAGCTCTTGATTCCTAAGATGTTAATATGCATCTTAATATAAATAAATTAACTAAAGAAGAGAGGAATAGTTTTGAGTATGATTAATGAATATAATGTAACTTTTATTTCTGTTAATAATATTAGACCTAATCCATATCAGCCTAGAAGAGTTTTTGATAAATTAATGTTAGATGAATTAGCTAATTCAATTAAGGAATTTGGAATTATGCAGCCAGTTAGTGTTAGAAGGATTAATGATGAATATTATGAATTAATAGCTGGTGAAAGAAGATTAAGAGCAAGTAAGATTGCAGGCCTTACTGAGATTCCTGCAATTATAATTGATGTAAATGATAAAGATAGTGCAGTTATAGCACTTATTGAGAATTTACAAAGAGAAAATCTTAATTATATTGAAGAAGCTGAAGGTTATTATAACCTAATTAATGATTATGATCTTACACAGGATGAGGTTGCTAAACAAGTTGGAAAAAGTCAATCCACTATAGCTAACAAGTTGAGATTATTAAGGTTAAGTAATAATGTTAAAAAAGTTTTATTAGATAATAGTTTATCAGAAAGACATGCTAGAGCCTTATTAAAGTTGCCTGATGAAGAATTACAACTTAGTATTCTTAATAAAGTAGTTGAACAATCTTTGAACGTTAAGAAAACTGAAGAGTTAATTGATCGAACATTAAATAGATTAATTGAACAAGTGAATAAGAAGGATAAGGCAAAGGTCAAAAGATATCTTAAGGATATTAGAATATTTACTAATACTATTAAGCAAGCGGTTGATATGATGGAAAGTTCAGGTATAGAAATTGATTATGAAGTTAAAGAAGTTGACGATTCATATAAGATAAATATTGTAATACCTATGAATTAGATATTAATTTTCATGGATATCATATATGTTAAATAGATATGTTTTAGTGATAGTTATTATTGAAAGGGTAGTGTGCTATGATTACTGGTGTATACATAAACGGTGATAAAGATATAAAGGATGCTCTATTTGTTAGAGATGAAGTTTTTGTAAATGAGCAAAATATTGATTATAACATAGTTTTTGACGGGATTGATGAGGAAGCTATACACGTCGTTGTATACGAGGATAAAAGTCCTGTAGGGACAGGCAGATTGATTTTTAAGGATGGTATTTATCTTATAGGTAGGATAGCTGTGCTTAAGAATAAAAGAGGTAATAATTATGGAGATCTAGTTGTTAAAATGCTTATACAGAAAGCTTTTGATAGTGGAGCTGATTATATAGAAGTTCACTCACAATTAAAAGCAGTTCCTTTTTATAAAAAGATTGGATTTGTCGAATATGGAGAAGTTTATTCAGAAGCAGATATTAGTCATCTCAATATGAAACTTGAAAAGGGTAAAATGAAGAAAAAATGTAATTGTAAATAGTTTGAAGAAATAATTTAATGTAAAGTTTAAATATATATTAAAAATATAATTATGTAGAAATTTAGCTTCATGATATATTGATTTATTAAAAATTGCCTCCTTAATTTTAAAGGAGGCAATAAATGTTTTAGTGTTATTATTTTCTGAGATTATACTATTAATTAATATCTATTGGATATTAATTAATAGTATTTATGGTCAATTGAAATATATATTGCAAATGTCAATTATATCCCCAGGTTTTTCTAAATGAGGTAGCAGTTTTGAATCATGTACATAAGAGTATTCTATAGCCGGATTAAGTGTAATATAGCTGTTTATTATATCTTCAGAGTTATTGTTATCACCAAGTAGTATATAGATACTATTGTTGATATTTTCTATTGCAGCATTTATGGACACATTTAAATATTTACATGATTTCGATGCATACAAGTATTTATTGTTAGAACCTTGAAGATGTGAAGCTTCATTATAAACATTAATATATTTATTCTTTACTAGTTTTTTATTAAAGAATAATCTTTTTTTAAGGTTAGTTCCTATTATATATTTAGAACACGCAATATTATATATAGTTGTACCTAGTATTGGAGTTTCTAAAACATATTTTAATAATTTATCCCTCTTATTAGGATTTTTTTGAAGGAACATAATATTAACAGGGTTAATAAATAATAGTTTGTTAAATATATTAGGATTTTGGTAACAAGCCATAGTAACAAATGATGAACTAGAAGAAGAAGCAATCACATCTGTTTTCTCTTTTATGACTTCATTAATAAAATCAGATATCAATTGAACATATAAAAAAGCTGTATAAGTTATTTTAGGTTTGTCGGATCTACCATATCCAATTAAATCTATTGTGTACACAGTATGATTTGATGATAGGTTTTTAACTAATTTTTTAAATTCGTAATCAGAACTTCCCATAAATAAACTGTGAATCAATAGTATGGGTTTTCCTTTACCTTGAACAGTATAAAATAATTTACCGAACTTCCACCCATAATAATAACTATTGCATGAGAATAAATTATTTTTTATAGATGATGTTAAAAATATTATTTTATTTATTAACGAGATTGAGATTAACGATATTAAAAAGTAAAATAGATTTTTTGTATGTTTTTTCACTTGCTTTCTCCTTTCTATTATTATATATAATAGGAAATATTGTTAGCAAGAAACAAATTTTCCTATTTTTACTATTATGTGTTAAACAAATTCATTATACCACAAAAATACATAAGGTAGAGTATAGAACTTTTTTATTATTATTTTATAGGTATTACGTCTACTATCTATTATGTAGCAATTTAGAAAAAAATTCAATAGAATTATTTAGAATTTATAAAAACGTATTTGATTAAAAATTATAATACAATATATACTGAAAATAATAATATTTTAAATTGTTATATAATAGAAAATATAGTCAGATAACACATCAAAAAGGTATTATGTAAAATATTACTAAATTTATTTGATATATATATTACAATTTGCAATAATATTTTAACTGCTAAGATAGTACTATTATCCGTAATTTGCTTGTATTATAATATACTTTAATGATATAATAATATAACTAAAAGTTTAGGTTATATTTTGTCAGTAGGTGTTAGAATAATGTATAAAAATGTGATGGAAAAATTAGATTCTATTATTGATGATACTAAAGAAATCATAAAAAATAGAAATAAAGAAATTTTTGAAATAAGTTCTTATATTAAGAAAAAATATATAGAAATAGAGGATAGATTTATTGTTTTGAAAGATGAGGCTAATGATGTCATAAATAACGTAGCAACGTTAGAGAAAAAGTTAAATCTTGGTAAAACCAAATTATCGATCATAAATAGAAATATCAATCTCTATAATGAAGAAGAAGTAGAATTAGTCCATAAAGAAATCGAGGATATAAAAGAAAAGTTATCACTTGAATATGAAAAAGAAATGGATATAGTTCATAAAAGAGATAATTTGGAAAATCAACTCAAAACAATTAGGCAAATAGCCGAGAAATCCGATTATGTTAGCAATAATTTAGATTTTGCTTATGATATTTTATCTGGGGAGCTTAATGAAATTAATAATGAAGTTAACAATATGTATACTAAAGAAATATGGGGACTAAAAGTTATAAAAGCTCAAGAAGAAGAGAGATTAAGGATATCTAGAGAGATGCATGATGGACCATCTCAAAACTTATCCAATCTCATTCTTAAAACTGAACTATGTATTAAATTATTAGATAAGGATATTGATAGAACTAGGTTAGAACTTCAATCTCTAAAATCAATAATAAGAACAACTATTGATGAGACTAGGAGAATGATCTATAATCTTAGGCCTATGGCACTAGATGATTTGGGATTGGTTCCTACTTTGGAGAGATATATAGATAAGATAAGAAACGAAGTTAATTATGATGTAACCTTTGATGTGGTGAATGGGGAAGATAATGTTAATTCTATTATTTCTTTAACTTTATATAGAATTGTTCAAGAAGCATTGAATAATGCTAAAAAACATTCTAATGCGAGTAATGTAAATATTAAGCTGATTTACAAGTCTGAGTTTATAGAATTGATAATAAATGATGATGGTGATGGCTTTGATATAAATAATGTAAAATTAAATATGGAAAATAATAGAGGGTTTGGTATCACGATGATGAGAGAAAGAACCAACTTATTGATGGGTGAATATAAGTTGAAGTCTAATAGGGGAATGGGCACAACAATATATGTAAAGATACCTATTTTGGAAAGCAAGGAGGATATTAATGAATAACATTAAAATACTTATCGCAGACGACCATTCAATGGTTAGAGAGGGTCTTAAACAGTTAATTGAATTAGAGGATGATATTGAAGTTATAGACCAAGCAGGAGATGGTTCGGAAGCAATCAAAAAAATTATTGAAGGCAATCCAGATGTTGTATTGCTTGATATAAATATGCCACGAATGAATGGACTAGAGGTTATAAAATATCTTAACGAAAATAATATTCCAACTAAAACTCTAATATTAACTATTCATAATGAAGTAGAATATCTATATAAAGCATTTGAAATCGGTGTACAAGGATATGTTCTAAAAGATTCTGAATCTGATGTTTTAATCAAAGCAATCAGAACTATATATAATGGTGAATCCTATATTCAGCCTAATATGGCATCTCTATTATTTAAAAGAATGAACAACACAAGAGAAGAAAAAGAAGTTGGCTTTAATAAGTTAACAAAAAGAGAGATTGAAGTTCTTAAACTTATTACTGAAGGTATGTTAAATAAAGAAATCGCTCATAATTTATGTATCAGTGAAAAGACTGTAAAAAATCATGTGTCTAATATATTTAAAAAGATCAATGTATCTGATAGGACACAAGCGGCTGTATATGCGATAAAAAATAATATAGTAGATATATTCTAGAAGTTCTTCAATTTGTAATTTAGACTTTTATGGCGATACCATCATTCATTTTAATTAATGAATCAAGTCTAAATTAGGGATTGAAGCCAAGTTAATGGTTCTTAATACTAGACAAAAAGATTTATTTAATGTATAATTTTTATAATTCACTAATGGTACTCTCGTCTTTGTGGACGGGAGTTTTTAATAGAATAGTTAAATTGTTTTTTGACTTTTATAAGTAAGTTTTATAAGAGTAAATCTTGTTATATCAAATAATAGACTATGATTCTTATGATTTGTTATCGTTTTGTTAATTCTTGTAAGTAATACTTTATTGTCATGAATTTCTCTTTTATAAGAGTATAGTATATTTTGAGAAAGGAAGTTAAATAAATGGAGTTTGAAAAGATTGTTGTTAAGATACTTAAGAATGTTATTGTTGATCTTTCAGAAAAAGAAATTAATGATTTAATAGAAATTCCTTCTAATCCAGAAATGGGAGATTTTGCTTTTCCTTGTTTCAAATTAGCAAAAATCTTCAGAAAAGCACCAAATATGATAGCCAGTGAAGTAGGAGAAAAAATTGGTCCATCAGAGTATTTTTCTAATATAAAAATTATAGGAGCATATATCAATTTTTATGTTAATAAAAAGAAATATGTAGAAAGTGTTTTGACTAATCAAAAACTTGACGAAAAATTAGATATCGGTAAAGGTAAAACTATAGTTTTGGATTATTCTTCACCTAATATCGCAAAACCATTTCATATAGGACATCTTAGAACTACCATAATAGGAAATGCACTCTATAATATTCACGATCATCTAGGATATAAATGTGTTGGAATAAATCATCTAGGTGATTGGGGTACTCAATTCGGAAAATTAATCGTTGCATATAAATTATGGGGTTCAAAAGAAGAAATAGAAAAAAATGGTATCAATGAACTAACAAAGATATATGTTAAATTTCATGAGGAAGCTGAGAATAAGCCAGAGTTAGATGATGAAGCTAGAGCTTGGTTCACTAAAATGGAAAATGGTGATAAAGAAGCTTTAGATCTATGGCAGTGGTTTAAAGATATCAGTTTGAAAGAGTTTAATAGAATTTATAAAATGCTTGATATAAATTTCGATTCATTTGCAGGTGAAAGCTTTTATAATGATAAGATGGATGCAATTATTAAGGAGCTAGAAAATAAAGGATTAATTGAAATCAGTGAAGGTGCTAAGATAGTTGATTTGGAAGAAGACAAAATGCCACCTTGTCTAATTACTAAAAAAGATGGAAGTACACTTTATGCAACAAGAGATATTACTGCAGCTATTTATAGGAAAAAGACATATGATTTTGAAAAGTGTATCTATGTTACAGCATTAGACCAAAATCTACATTTTGCTCAGTGGTTTAAAGTGATTGATAAGATGGGATATGAATGGCACGATAAATTGATTCACGTTCCATATGGATTAGTTAGTATGGAATCCGGAAAATTATCTACAAGAAAAGGAAAAGTTATATATCTTGAAGAATTATTGAATGAGTCAATTGAGAAGACAAAGAAAATAATAGAAGATAAAAATCCAGACTTGGATGATAAGGAAAATGTTGCTAAGACTGTTGGTATTGGTGCTATATTATTTAATGACCTATATAATAATAGAATTAAAGATGTAGTATTTTCTTGGGATAAAGTTCTGAATTTTGAAGGAGAAACAGGTCCTTATGTTCAATATACCTATGCTAGAGCTTCTAGTGTGTTAAGGAAGGCTAATTATAGTAATAGTGATGAAAAGGTTGATTATGAATTATTAACTGATGATTTAGCGTTTAATGTTGTTAAAACTCTACAAAGATTTCAAGGTGTAGTTGCAGATGCAGCAGAGAAGTTGGAACCATCTTTTGTTTCAAGGTATGTTGTTGATTTGGCTCAAGCTTTTAATAGGTTCTATCATAATTGTCCTATTATTACGGATGATAAGGATTTAAGAGATGCAAGGTTGTCACTTGTAAGTGAAGTTAGAGTTATTATTAAAAAAGCTTTAAAATTGTTAGGAATTAAGGCACCAGAACAAATGTAGCATTTTATTTTTTGAGAAATAATCTGTGAGTGAATATTTTATTTGCTTGTGGGTTATTTTTTTGTATTTATATATTTTTTTAGGTATAAGGTTAGTAAAGAGGAAGGATATATGGGTAAGAAAGGTGAACGGTAGGATGAGAAAGTAATAAATAGTTAATTTTACTACGCCTTACTCCTAAAGGATCGGACTGCGTAAAATCAACTATTTATTACTAGTATGATATGGGGAGGTTGATTATTAAAGAATAGAGTTGATAAGATGATATATATAAGTTGGAAGAGAAAGGATATGGTAGATGGAGAAAAGTGAACGGTAGGATGAGGAAGCAATAAATAGTTAATTTTACTACGCCTTACTCCTAAAGGATCGGACTGCGTAAAATCAACTATTTATTACTAATAAGATATGGGGAGGTTGATTATGAAGAGATTGAAGTATAGAAGAGGATATATAAATAAAACATAAAAATGTTTCACGTGAAACATTACGATATAATTTTGATAAAACATTAATAGGATAGATATATTTAGTTATATAATAAAATTACTGTAATACAGAAAGCATAAAAGTAAGTAATTTTAACCTATATATATTACTTAACATTAAATGCAAAAAATTATTACATATATAGTTCTAGTTGCAAAAGATATAATACTAGAATACATAATATGAACCACTAATTATCGAGAATATATTATAAGGATATGGATACACGAATCTAATATACAAATATCATTAAGAATAATTATATTATAAAATAATTAATGATAAATAGAATAAAAATGTTTCACGTGAAACATTTTGTGGGATTTCTATTATTCAGTAAAAGGATATTTAGACACTGATTATAAGTGTGATAGCAAATAAAATTAAAAATTACTATATATTTTACTTTATTTACATCCAATTTTTCTCATATTATTTGTAAAAAAGTACTTGATATATAAAATAATATTAAAAGAATCTATAATAATTATTAGATATGAGTAGATAAGCAAGATAGTATAGTAATATAAAAAACAATAAATTATTATATATACAAAGAAAAATTATCTAGAACAATACAATTCTAATAGAATAATCTATCAAAATGTTTCACGTGAAACATTTTGATAGATGTTTTCTATAATTAACTATAATAGAAATGTCATTTAACAAAGTAGTATATAAAAGTATTAATATTATCCTAACAAAGATATATAGATTGATATAATACTCATTAAAAGTTAATCAATATAAAATTATTACTCATTAGGTAATAATTAAAATAATAAATCATAATTACTAACAACAACTATCAAAACTATTAAAAAGGACATAAAAAAGTATAAATAGTAAGTTTTACGAAGACCGATCCTTTAGGAGTAAGGCGAAGTAAAACTTACTATTTATACTATCACATACATCCGTTAGCCCATAAAAACATGAATAATCACATATATCACCGTTAGTATATAAAGAAAAGTTACTATAAGCTATTTCATACATTCCATAACGATTTAAATAACAATCTACAACTATTAACAACAACTATCAAAACTAATAAAAATAAATAAAAAAGTATAAATAGTAAGTTTTACGAAGACCGATCCTTTAGGAGTAAGGCGAAGTAAAACTTACTATTTATACTATCACATACATCCGTTAGCCCATAAAAATATAAATAATTACACATATCATTAATAATAAATCTATATAATTTAAAATACCTATTAATCTACACCTTCATAATACATAATACTTAGATTTTATTATTTTAAACATACCTATTATCCAAATTTTAACTAAATATCCTTAAATAAATAGATTTAGAAAAATTAATGTGATATAATTAATAAAACAATAGCTGAAAGAAGGGAATAACAATGGGAAGAATAATAGCCATAGCTAATCAAAAAGGTGGAGTAGGAAAGACAACCACATCTGTAAATTTATCTTCTTGCCTAGCTGAAAAAGGGAAAAAAGTATTAACTATAGATATAGATCCCCAAGGTAACACTACTAGAGGTTTGGGAATAGACAAAAGAAAATTAAAATATACCATATATGAATTGCTTTTAGGACAAGCACCTATAAAGAAATGTATAATAAAAAATGTGTTCAAAAATATGTCTCTAATACCTGCTGATGTAGATTTAGCAGGGGCAGAAATAGAACTTATAGGTCTTGATGAAAACAGTTTCATTCTTAAAAAACATATAGAAGAAGTAAGAGATAAATATGATTACATAATAATCGATTGTCCTCCATCATTAAGTACATTAACAGTAAATGCCCTAACTACAGCTGATACAGTTTTAGTACCTATACAATGTGAATTTTTTGCTTTAGAAGGATTATCTCAACTTATGTATACAATAAACTTAGTGAAAAAGAGACTTAATCCCAATCTAGAGATTGAAGGAGTCGTATTTACCATGTATGATGCAAGAACTAATCTCTCAATACAAGTAGTTGATGAAGTAAAGAAAGAGCTAAAAAGAACCAATATATATAAAACTATAATTCCACGAAATGTTAGGTTAGGAGAAGCGCCAAGTCATGGGGAACCAATTAATATATATGATTCTAAATCAAAAGGTGCTGAAAGTTATAGATTGTTAGCAGATGAAGTGATTAATAGGAAGGATGAATGATATGACAGCTGCAAAAAGAGGATTGGGGAAAGGCTTATCTGCTCTGATATCAGATGAACTTGAAGAAGAAATAACAGTTAAGAGTAAAGGTATACTTAAATTAAACATTAATGAAGTTGGCCCTAATAAAAAACAACCAAGGAAAAAATTTGATGAAGATTTATTACAAGAATTATCTGAATCAATTAAGCAATATGGTATTATTCAGCCATTGATAGTTATCAAAAAAGGTAAATATTATGAAATTGTAGCTGGTGAAAGAAGGTGGAGAGCGGCTAAATTAGCAGGTATTAAGGAAGTGCCTGTAATTATAAAAGGATATACTGATAGAGAAAGATTAGAAGTATCTTTAATAGAAAATATTCAAAGAGAAAATCTTAATCCAATAGAAGAAGCTTTTGCATACCAGAAATTAATTGCGGATTTCAAGTTGAAACAAGATGATGTAGCCGAAAAAGTTTCGAAAAGTCGTTCATCTATAGCAAATTCTATGAGACTATTAAATTTAGATGAAAAAGTTCAGAGAATGATTATTGATGAAATGATATCCAGTGGTCATGCAAGAGCTTTATTGTCTATAAAGGATGGAGAAATTCAATATAATATTGCCAATAGAATATTTGATGAAAAATTAAGTGTTAGAGATACAGAAAAATTGATCAAAAGTATATTAAACCCTAAGACTCCTAAAAAAGAATCTGAAAAAGAAAAATCAATAAATACCATTTATAGAGATTTAGAGGATAGGTTTAAGGAAATTCTTGGAACTAAGGTAACTATTAATAGAAAAAGCAAGAAAAAGGGTAAAATAGAAATTGAGTATTATTCTGATGAAGAGTTAGAAAGATTAATTGAATTAATTAATTCAATTAAGGAAGGATAGTTGCAAAATGGAGATGTTAAATTATTATATTCCTAATAACATTAGCGTTATAATATTAGTAATAAGTGGTATAACATTATTATTATTAATATTATTAATAGTTAATTCAATTAGAATAAAAAAATGGAAAAATAAGTATTACCAATTTATGAATACCAAAGATGATTTTAATATTGAAGATGTATTACAAAATAATATAAAAAATATTAAAGAATTAAAAGATACATTGAAAGAGCAAAAACTCGAAATAAGAGATTTAGATAAGCATGTTAAACAATCTATAGAAAAAACTGCTATTGTTAAATATAATGCTTTTGACAATATGGGTGGACAATTAAGTTTTGTTTTAGCATTACTTAATCAAAATGATTCTGGTTTATTATTGAATGGGATGCACAGTAGAGAAGGTTGTTATATATATATAAAAGAAATTGTAAATGGCAAAAGTAATAAAGTACTTTCGGATGAAGAAAAAAGTGCTTTAGAAGATGCGATTAATTTCAATAAATAAAATTAATAACTATAAAATATCATTATATTTTAATTACTCTTGGTAATACTATTATTATTACTAGGAGGTGTTCTAATGGTCATATTAGTTCAAGAAGGATTAGAAAATATTGAAAATTATTTAATAGATAGAGGATATAAGGTAATTCATGGTGGTATTACCACAAAACCTCATGATATTTATATTTACTCTAGTTCTTCATATACAGGATTATATAATGAAATTTTTAACAACGATATGTATAATTCAACAATTACAAATAATGTATTGATGATAAATGCAAATAACAAATCATATTCAGAAATAGAAGATATAATCAATAGTAGAAAATATAGCAATTTGTTTGAAAGTGAGGGCTTTTTTTGAGATACAAAATGTTAGTACTAGATATGGACGACACTCTCTTAGGAGATGATTTACTTATATCAGCTGATAATGTAAAAGCACTGGAAGAAGCAAATAAAAAAGATATAATAATTACTATTTGTTCAGGTAGAGCAAGTAATTCTATATTAAAGATAATAAAAAAATTAGATATTGCAAATGATAATGATTATTATATATCATATAATGGTGCAGTCATCAATGACTTAAAAGGAAAGAATATATTTTATGAACCTGTACCTACAGATATAATACATAATCTAATTGATATTGGTAGGGAGTATGGAGTTGACATACAACTCTATAATAGAGATGGTGTTATAGTTGAACAAGTTACTCCTAGAACAAAAGCATACCGAGGACTTAGTAATATACCTATTACTGTGGTAGAGGATCTTAAAGATTATGATAAATCAATCAAAATATTATTTAATTATGATGATATAGAGCATCTTGAAAAAATGCAAAAACATATTATAGATTTATATGATGATAAAGTGAATGTATTTTTTTCAAAACCTACATATTTGGAAGTTTTAAATAAAAATGCCAATAAAGGTGTAGCATTAGAATATCTTTCTAAATATTTACATATAAATCGAGAAGAAATAATAGCTATAGGGGATAGCTTCAATGATAAATATATGATTGAATATGCAGGTATGGGAGTAGCGATTTGTAATGCTAGAAAGGAAATAAAAGAAATAGCGAATTATGTAACAAAATGTAATAATAACGAAAGTGGAGTTGCAGAAGTAATAAATAAATTTATCTTGAATAAATAATTTTTTATATATAAGAGTAGTGAAAAGATAAAAAATGGTAACAAAAAAGAAGGGAAATGGCAGACCCTTCTTTTTTGTTAATCATTTACATTATATTTTATTTTCCGTAGTAAGCTTTTTTATATAAATCAACAAGTTCCTTTACTAAAGGTAATCTTGGATTAGCTGTTGTACATTGATCTTCAAAAGCTCTATCTGCTAGATAATCAACTCTATTTAAGAATTCTTTTTCATCTACTCCAAAGTCTTTTATTGTAGTTTTTACATTAAGTTCTTTCATAAGTTTTCTAACTGCGTTAGCTAATGATTTAACTCCTTCTTCTGGTGTTTTACAAGGTAAACCAAGATGTTTAGCTACTTCAGCATATTTTTCTGGTGCTATAAATTTCTCATATTTAGGGAATGAAGCAAATTTACTTGGTGTAGTGCTTCCATTATATTCAATTATGAATGGTAATAATAATGCGTTAGCTGCACCATGAGGTATATGGAATTCTCCACCTAATTTATGAGCTAATGAGTGGTTTACACCTAGGAATGCATTTGTAAATGCCATACCAGCCATACATGAAGCGTTATGCATCTTTTCTCTAGCTACAGCATCATTACCATTTTTGTAAGCTCTTGGTAAATATTCAAATACTAATTCTGCGGCTTTTAATGCAAGTGCATCAGTGTAATCAGAAGCTAGAACAGAGACATAAGCTTCTAATGCATGTGTCAATACATCGAGACCAGTGTTTGCAGTTACACCAGCAGGTACTGACATAACGAAATCTGGATCTATTATTGCAACATCTGGTGTTAATTCATAATCTGCAAGAGGGTATTTAATACCTTTTTCTTTATCAGTAATAACAGCGAATGAAGTTACTTCTGAACCTGTACCGGATGTTGTAGGTATTGCAACAAACTTAGATTTAACACCCATTGGTGGGAACTTGTAAATACGTTTCCTAATATCCATGAATTTAAGTGCCATATCACTGAAATTAGCTTCTGGATGTTCGTAGAATAACCACATTCCTTTTGCAGCATCCATTGCTGAACCACCACCTAAAGCAATAATTACATCAGGATCGAATTTTTCCATCATTTCAGCACCTTTTTTAACTGTTTCAATAGATGGATCAGGTTCTACCTCAGTAAATAGTTCACAGTGAATATTATCATTTCTATTTCTAAGATGATAAAGTATTTTATCAACATATCCGAATTTAACCATATATGGGTCAGTTACAATAAAAGCTTTTGTTATATTAGGCATTTTACTTAAATATTGTACTGCACCTGGTTCAAAGTATATTTTTTCAGGAATTTTAAACCATTGCATATTCACTCTTCTATTCGCCACTCTTTTCTTATTAATTAGATTAACTGCTGTAACATTTGATGTTGTTGAGTTTTTACCGTAAGAACCACAACCTAATGTAAGTGATGGCATGTTTGTATTATATATATCACCAATTGCTCCGTGAGTAGAAGGAGAGTTAATGATAATACGTCCTGTCTTCAATCTTGAAGAGAATTGTTTAATTACTTCGTCATCATTTGAATGAATAACTGATGAGTGACCAAGACCACCTATCTCTACCATCTTTTCACATAACTCAATTCCTTCTTTTGCATTTTTGGCTTTTATAATAGCTAATACAGGAGATAATTTTTCTTTTGATAATGGATATTCATGTCCGACTCCATCTATTTCACAACATAAGATTTTTGTATCTTCTGGTATATTTATATTAGCGAGTTTTGCTATCTCGTAAGGTGATTTACCAACTATTGCTGGATTAACAGCGCCTTTTTCAAGGTTAATAACAACACCTTCTAGTCGTTTAGTTTCTTCTTTTGTAGAGAAATAACAATTTTGTTGTTTCATATAATCTGTAACTTGTTTGTATACAGGTTCTTCAATGATTGCTCCTTGTTCAGATGCACAAATCATACCGTTATCAAAAGCTTTAGATAGAATTAAATCTGTAGAAGCTCTTTTAACATCAGCAGTTTTTTCTATGAAGCAAGGTACGTTACCAGGTCCTACACCAAGAGCAGGTTTACCTGTTGAATAAGCTGATTTAACCATTCCAGATCCACCTGTAGCAAGAACTAAAGCAACTCCAGGATGATTCATTAATGTATTAGTTGCTTCTAATGATGGAGTTTCTATCCATTGGATACAGTTTTCTGGTGCACCAGCTTTAATAGCTGCATCTCTAACTATTCTTGCTGCCTCAGAAGAACATTTTTGAGCTGATGGATGGAAAGCGAAAATAATAGGATTTCTTGTTTTTGCTGAGATTATTGCTTTAAATAATGTAGTTGAAGTTGGATTAGTGACAGGTGTTACACCAGCAACAACACCAACTGGTTCAGCAACTTCCATATAATCTTCTTCTTTATTATTACTAATGATTCCTACTGTTTTTTCATATTTAATACTATGGTAAATATATTCTGTAGCAAAAATATTTTTTGTTATTTTGTCTTCATATACTCCTCTGCCAGTTTCATCGACAGCTAATTTTGCTAGATACATGTGTTTATCTAATCCTGCAAGTGACATTTCTTTAACAATGTTATCTACTGTTTCTTGATCGAGTTTTAAGTATTCATCTAATGCTACTGTAGCCTTTTCTACTAATTCATCAATCATTTTTGGTACATTAATACTTGGTTTTTCACTAGTTTTAGTTACTTTTGTGTTTGCCATACTTTAACCTCCTAAATAAATTCATATATTAGTTTTCCCTATTTTGATATTATAATGCGATTTGAGTCGCGTTATTAAATTGATTTTCAATGTTTAAACGTTAAATAATTAACAATGTATTTCAAAAAAATATTACACTGATATAATAACAATTTGATAATCTTTTGTCAATATCAAATAAAAATTTTAACAAAACATAGTGTACATTTTAACTATAAATACAGTATACACATAGGCATTTTGCACATATAAAATAATTATATTTATGTAATGTATATAAATTAATGCTATTGCATTATAATATATAGATGCATTTTGATTTACATAAACTATAAAATATATTTAAAAATAGTTAAATTTATAACAATTATATGCTATTAAGAAAACTCTTTGATAACTAAACTATTGTAAAGAGTAATATTAATTTTATTAAGTATGGATTTAAAAATTAGATAAAAATAAAAGACATAATATTATTAAAAAATGTAATAATTGAATATTATTTTTGACATGTTTTTATATATTATAGGTTTATCATATATAATCAAAAAGTGGGAAAGAGAGGTAAAAAGCTTAAGAAATAAGAACTATTTTATATACAAAAAGTAAACTATAATTAACGAAATAGGTATTAATTCCTAATATAAAAATAACCTGCGTTTCAGGGGGGGAATAAAACGCAGGTTGAGGGGGGTATTAGATGATGTACCATATTTATTGAGGCTTATTTCCTAAACCAAAATCCTCATAAATCAAACATTGTAAATAAATGGTACATTAATAATGATTTCCATAATAAGTCTTTTTATTCATTTATTTCAATTTTAATTGAAGATACTATAAAAAAATGATATGATTATATCAACTGTAAAGATCGATTTTATTAATATTGAATTTGTTATACTTAAATTATGATTTTATTGATTTTTATAGGTAAATAATAAAAGAGTTTAGCTGTTTTATAGGTGGGATTTAATGAGAAGAGTGATGATAGACAATTTAAAAGGTAACGAAAGAGTAGCACGGCCTGTTTATTCTTTAAATGGTAGCTTTCTTTTATCTAAAGGGATTCATATTAAGAAATCTTATATAATCCGATTAAAAGAGCTAGGAGTAAATTATATATATATAGAAGATGAATTGTCAGAAGGTGTCGAATTAAAAGATTTTATAGAAGAAAAGACACGAGAAAACTGTAAAAAGGAAGTTAAAAAAGTTCTAGAAAACTATAGTACTCAAGGGCATTTAGAATTAACGAATATTGTTTCAGCCGCGCAAGATATAGTTGAAGATGTGTTATCGCAAAGGAATATAATTGTTAATTTAGTAGATATCAGACGGAAAGACGAATATACATATGCACATTCAGTTAACGTTTGTGCTTTGGCGGTATTATTGTCAATCAAGTTGGGCATTAACAAAAACAGAGTAAGAGATATAGCCATAGGAGCTCTGTTACATGATCTAGGTAAGGTTCTTATACCGGAAGAAATTCTAAATAAACCAGGTAAACTTAATGTAAAAGAATTTGAAATTGTAAAGCAACATGTAATTTATGGATATGAAGCTATATGCGAAGCATCATGGATAAGTTCTATATCAAAAGTTATTATACTGACACATCATGAAAATATTGACGGTTCTGGATATCCCTTTGGGTGGAGTGGAAATAAAATTAATAGTGCAACTAAAATTATTACAATATGTAATGTTTTTGATTCTATGGTGACAGAAAAACCTTATAGAGAGGCATACAAAATATATGAGGTCATTGAATATCTTGTTGCTAACAAAGGAAGATTATTTGATGAACATTTGGTAGATGAATTCATTAAATATATTGCTGTGTATCCTTCTGGAATGGGTATTATAACTAATGAAGGTAAAAAGGGAATTGTTTTAAGACAAAATAATGGTTTTCCAGCAAGACCTGTAATAAGAGTTTTAGAAGACGAAGATGGAAAATATGACGAATGGGTAGAAGTTGATCTACTTGAGAATAAAAAAGTTTTTATTGTAGATACTTATGAAATATAGATTGATTTTTTAGTTGAAAAGAGACATAATATATATTATAATAAATTAAATAGTGATTAGTACCATGATGGAAGCTAAGATTAAGGTAGTTTTTTCAGAGAGTCAGGATTGGTGAGAACTGACAGAACGAAATAATCCCTCCACTTCCTTAGTACCTAACGAAGAGTTAGAGGTTGGTAGCCTTTATATTACTAACAAAGAGATTGCAGTAACATGCAATAATTTGGGTGGCAACGCGGATATCCTTTCGTCCCATTAACGGGCGAAGGGTTTTTTTGTATTTTTATTTAATAGTAAAGTTTTACGAGGCGTCGCCTCTTTAAAGTTTATTTCAAAAAGGAGTGAAAAAAATGTTAGATATTAAAATGTTAAGAAATAATTTTGACGAAGTAAAAAAAGCATTGGCTAACAGAAAAGAAGAGTTCAATCTAGATTTATTTAAAGAGCTTGATAGCAAAAGAAGAGAATTATTGCAGGAAGTTGAACAATTAAAGAATAAGCAGAATGTAGTATCAAAGCAAATACCAGCTATGAAAAAAGAAGGCAAAGATGTAAAAGAAATCTTAATCGAGATGAAAGAGCTTTCTACTAAGATTAAAGAAATAGATGTAGAAGTTAAGAAGGTTGATTCTGATTTATATAATTTTATGTTAACTATCCCTAATATCCCTAATGAAACAGTACCACAAGGTGATACGGATGAAGACAATGTAGAAATAAGAAAATGGGGAGAGGTAAGAGATTTTGGGTTTGAACCAAAAGCACATTGGGATATCGGTAGTGACCTTGATATCTTAGACCCAGAAACAGCTGGTAAAGTAACAGGTGCTAGATTCACTATATACAAAGGTTTGGGAGCAAGATTAGAAAGAGCAATAATTAACTTTATGCTAGATTTACATGTTGATAAACATGGTTATACAGAAGTTTTTCCACCTTTTATGGTTCATAGAAAAAGTATGATCGGAACAGGACAGTTACCTAAATTTGAAGAGGATGCTTTTAAGGTTGAAGGTACAGATTATTTCCTAGTTCCAACAGCTGAAGTTCCAGTAACTAATATGTATAGAGAACAAATACTTGATGGATCTAAATTACCTATAAAACATTGTGCTTATACAGCATGTTTTAGAGCAGAAGCTGGTTCAGCAGGACGTGATACCAGAGGATTGATTAGACAACATCAATTTAACAAAGTTGAATTGGTTAAATTCGTGAAACCAGAAGAATCATATAAGGAACTTGAATGTCTTACAAGAGATGCAGAAGAAGTATTACAACTATTAAACATTCCTTATAGAGTAGTTAAGATATGTATGGGAGATCTTGGATTTACAGCGGCTATGAAATATGATATTGAAGTGTGGATGCCAAGTTATAATAGATATGTAGAAATTTCGAGCTGTAGTAATTTTGAAACATTCCAAGCTAGAAGAGCTAACATTAAATATAAAGATAATATTAAAGATAAAGCTAAATTCATTCATACATTAAACGGAAGTGGTGTGGCTGCTGGTAGGGCTACAGCTGCTATCCTTGAAAATTGTCAACAAGAAGATGGAAGTATTATTATTCCTGAAGTGCTTAGAAGATATATGGGTGACTTAGAAATAATTAAATAGTTGAAGATAATATACAAACAGGGCTTAATTATAATACATTTTCATTTGCTAATAGACTAAAATGTTAATGTATAAAATATTATAATTAAGCCCTGCTTAATGCGTATCAGTAGAATATGTAATCTAATCATTGAAAAGTGATGTAACGAGGTCTATAGCCATCTGATTAACTACTTTGTAAGTGATTTCTAGTCCTTTACGCTCACCAACAATAATTCCTGCAGATTTTAATTTGGAAATATGTTGTGATACTGTTGATTGAGGTATCTTTAAACAACTTTGCATAAAAGATACATTGCATCCTTTATTCCTAATTAAACCATTAACAATACATAGTCTGGTAGGATGACCTAATACTTTTAAAATCTCAGCTGCTTCATAATATTTATTTATATCTTCCATATAATATTATCCCCCTATTAAGTCCTTGCCCTTAGCGTTTTAAATCAATCATATATACATTTTAGCAAATATAGTTATTTATGTAAATATATAGATTAAAAAATGTATTAATTTCTACAGAATAGTATAATCAATCATGTATAAAAAGTTCATTATCTAGCGTAAGCTATTAATTTTAAGTGTAATAATTTAATTATAGCAAAGTTATTCTTTTATTTTCTCTCAATCTTTACAATATCTAGTCGCTTTATTATATCATAAGATAGTTCTAATTTTAAGTATATTAATATAGAAGTATCAATATGTGCTAATGATAAGAAGTATTATCTAGGAGTATAACTTGGATATAATGGTTTTTCTTTTTATGTAATTGGTAATAGTATTGTTTAATTTTCAATTTGGCACTAATATAATAGTATTATTTTAATATTATTTAGAAAATAAATCAAAAAAGTGCTATTTACAAGCAATGTTAAGGATATGCTATAATTATGATAGGTAAACATATTTTAATAGACTATCAAGAAGGATGGACAAAAATGAGAAAAGTTATTCTAAGTATAGTAACGGGTATATTGAGTTTAGTATTAATATTTAGTCTATTTCTTTCATTCTTATATATGAAGGACTTCGATTACAATAGTAAGAACATAATAACTAATGAGAAAGATGTACCAAAATATCATCTTATGGTTATATCTAATGAAATGGATAGCATGTCAGGTGAGGCGTTTCTGAATGGACTTAATGATGCTAGTCATAAGATGAAAGTAGCATTAGAGGTTAATAATGTAAAAAAAGAAGATGTAGATGAACAATTGGATAATATTAATATAGCTATCGCATCAAAAGTTGATGGAATTATCTTACAAGTTACAGATAATGATAAGATAAAAGAAGCAATTAATCATGCTGTTGATATGGGGATACCTGTTATAACCGTTTTTGAAGATGTACCCACTAGTAGAAGACAGAGTTATGTAGGTTCCAATTCTTTTGAGATCGGAAAAAAAGCAGGAAGATTGGTTAGTAATGCAATCAATAGTAAAGGGGATATAGCTATCATTCTTGACAATATTCAAGAAAATAATTATCTGGAAACATCTAAGAATCTTATTCTATCTGGGTTCAAAGATATTATTAATCAATATGATGATATGGAAATCAAGAAAGTTGAAGAATCTAAGTTGGGATTATTAGGAGCGGAAGAAATCATTAATAGAATAATAAACAGCTATCCAGATATTAGCGCGATTTTTTGTAGCAGTATTAAAGACACCATAGGGGTAGCTCAGGTTATTGTAGATCTTAACAAAGTAGGAGATATTTCTATAATCGGTTATGGAGATAGCGAAGAATTACTTAAATATATAGATAAGCATGTCATTTATGCATCTATAGTTGATAATCCTTATGATATAGGATATAAAAGTATAGAGGCCATATTGGATGTTATGACAAATGGAACAACATCATCTTTTTACGATACTGGTGTTAATATTATTACTAAAGATAATATTGATGAGTATACCCAAGAGAGACAAAGTAAAGAAGGTGATGATATTTGAAAATAATAGATAGATTATTCAGTTTGAATACTATTCGTAGGAAGATGATAGTTTATTTTTTAGTTACCATTTTATTAATAAGTATAGTCAGTATCTTTACATTCATAATGTCGAGTAAATTTATGAAAAAGATGGAATCCATGTTTGTTTATGGAGTTGTCCTTACAGATTTGTCTGAAACCGTTACTAAAGTAAATACCAATCTCAATAATTATCTATCGACTAAGCATTCTGATAGCCTCAATAATTATCTTAGATATAGTGATGAATTAAGAGAAAAATCAAAGGATATCAATAAAGGATTGTCCTATGACGAAAATAGATTATTAATAAAAGATATTGCATATATGATAGAAACATATCTAGACGAGGCAGATAAAGGAATAGCTGCAAAAAGAGGACGTAATATAGACGAATATCTATCAGTATATACTACTACGACTAAACTAGAAAGGTACATCGATGAATATATCAACAAAGTTAATTTCAATGAATTCAATAGAAATACTAAAGATTATCTAAATATAAAAGAGAAATTAAAGATTTTACAGCAACTAAATATTATATTGATTTTAGATGTTATAATATTAACTATTCTAATTATTTATTCTACGACTTACAAGATGACAGAACCCATAATAAAATTATCACATAATGCAGAAGAGATAGCTAAAGGAAATTTTGATATAGATGAAGTAATCGTACCTACTAATGATGAAATTAAAGTAATGGCGGTAGCTTTTAATAAAATGAAATCTAATATCAAAGAATATATTAAGCAACTTAGGAATACTGCACAAATGGAAGCCAAACTTATGGATCAGGAACTTCAAAATCTAAAGATGAAAAATCTTTTGAACAATGCTGAATTACAAGCACTTCAATCACAAATAAATCCACATTTCTTATTTAATACTCTGAATGCAGGAGTTCAACTAGCAATGATGGAGGGTGCTGATACGACTAGTAATTTTTTAGAGAATATGTCTGCTCTATTTAGGTATAATATTAAAAAGTTGGACAATCCAGTAACATTGAAAGAAGAAATAGAAAATATAAAATCATATTCTGAATTACTAAAAGTGCGTTTTGGGGATTTTATTGATTTTGAATTCAGTATTGACAATGATATTTCTGGTTTATTTATGCCTCCATTGATTCTACAGCCTTTAGTCGAAAATGCATGTATTCATGGAGTTGGTGATTTAGAAGATGGTGGGAAAGTGCGAATAGTTACTAGGAAGGAAGAAGGTTATGGGCAAATAATTATAGAAGATAATGGTGTAGGCATGAGTAGACAGGATATAGAAAAGGTGTTGAAAGTCACTACTCAATCTAAAGTTCTACAAAAAGCTAAAAAGGGGCATACTACAGGTATAGGACTTGGAAATGTTATTCACAGGTTACATCTCTACTTTGGAAGAAAAGACATTGTACAAATAATAAGTGAAAAAGGTATGGGTACTAAGATAATTATTAACATACCTTTCAAAAACAAAGATATTCTAACAGAGGGTGAGGAGATTCGTTGATATGTATAAACTATTAGTGGTTGATGATGAGCAGATAGTTGTAAATGCTGTAAAATTTATTGTTAACAAGAATTTTGATAATGTTCAAGTGATTGATAGTGCAAGAAATGGTAGGGAGGCCATAGAAAAAGCTAGTAAACTTAATCCTGATATAGTTTTTATGGATATAAGAATGCCAGGGATTAATGGTATTGATGCAATTAAAGAGATAAAAGAAAGGAATAGTAGTGTTCAGTTTGTTATTTTATCTGCCTATGAACAATTTGAATTTGCAAAAGAAGCAGTTAACTTAGGAGTCAAGGAATATATTCTAAAACCAATAAATAGATATAAACTTATAGATACATTAAACAATATTATTGATGATTTATCGGAGAAGGAAAAAAAGAGAAAAAGAGAGTTAGAAAATATAGAAAAATTACAAAACATACTACCAATACTTGAAAGTGGATTCATATACTCTATATTAATGGATAAAGAATTTGGGGAAGAAGTAAAGAGATATAGAGATTTATTTGATCTAGGGGATAATGGTGGTTATATAATGATCATAGAATTCGGAGAAGGTGAAAAAGCGGCATCTCTGACTAATAAAATTGGTTCTAGTGTAAAAAGTCAGAAATTCTATCCAGGCATTAGAGATATGTTGAAATATAGATGTAAATGCCTTATAGGTCCTACAATTATCAATAGGATCATTGTTTTTGTAGCAACAAAAGAACACGAAGACGAATATAAGCAAAGACTTGATGCCATCGGAATGGCTGAAGATATTGCAAAAAAGTCTATGAAAAATACAGATGTAGAATTCTTTATAGGTATCGGAGGCTATAGTCAAATTGAATACCTACATAATTCTTATGAAGAAGCTTTGAAAGCTCTTAGAGACAATAGCGGCGAACATGTGGTTCATATAATGGATGTAAAAGAGGTAAAAGACAATTCTCTTGATAAATATAATGAACAATGCAATAGATTGTTAAATAGCATTGAAAACGCAAATAAAGAGGAAGCACTATTATTGCTTAACAAAATATTTGATAATATATCAAAATTAATACCTATCAATAGAAAGAGTAAGATGATAGAATTAATTGTACTTATATATCAGATGGCCTATAACATGAATATCCCATCAGATATATATATTGATTATTCTTCATATCTTCAAGAAATAATTAATCTAGAAGAAGAAAAAATCCAAAGATGGGCTATAAAAAGAACAAAGCATATTATAAAAATGGTAGAAGAATATAAGCAAAATAAAGTAAGCAAATTAATTATGGATGCAAAAGATTATATTGATAAACATTATAGTAACGAAATCACTTTAGAGGAGGTTTCAAAAGTTATAAGTATAAGTCCTCAATATTTCAGCAGGTTATTTAAAGAAGAGACAGGGTATAATTTTATAGAATACTTGACGAAAATTCGTATTAAAAAATCCAAGTCTCTTATAAAGAATTCTAATAAAACAATCAAACAGATTTGTTATGAAGTAGGATATAATGATCCAAATTACTTTAGTAGGTTATTTAAGAAAATTGTTGGTATATCGCCTACAGAATATCAGAAAGACTTATAAAAAGTATAGGGGGTAATACTTTATGTCAGTAAACAAGAAATTAAAGGTCATAATAGTAATTGTTAGTTTATTGATTATTATTGTAGGTACAATAATAGTTCTTAATATTAACTCCAAAGAAGACAAAAAAGTTGAAGATGATACTATTAAAATAGGATTATCTATAGATTCACTCGTTATTGAAAGATGGCAGAGAGATAGAAATATATTCGTGGCTAAAGCTAAAGAATTAGGTGCTGAAGTATTGGTTCTCAATGCTAATGAAGATAATGATACTCAGATAAAACAAATTAGGTACTTGATTGACCAAGATGTAGATGTTCTAGTTATCATTCCATATGATAAAAATGGTATAACTGAAGTTATTAAGTCTGCTAGGAAGAAAGGGATAAAAGTAATATCTTATGATAGATTGATAGTAAATGCAGATGTAGATTATTATGTATCCTTTGATAATGAAAAAGTAGGACAATATATGGCCGAAAGTGTGTTACAGGCAGTTCCAAAGGGAAACTATGTTATTATCAATGGTTCAAGTAAAGATAATAATAGTAAAATGTTCAATAAGGGAACTATAGATACATTGAAACCTTATGTGGAAAAAGGTGATATTGATATAATAAAAGAAGTATGGGCTGAAGATTGGAGAGAAGAGGTAGCATATTCATGTATTGAAGAAACTTTGTCAGAAGGAAAACAAATTGATGGTATTATCGCTGCTAATGACCGTTTAGCAGAAGGGGCAATTGAAGCATTAGCGGAAAATAGAATTGCAGGAGATGTTGCGGTGGTGGGACATGATGCAGATTTATCCGCATGTCAGAGAATTGTTGAAGGAACTCAACTTATGACAGTATATAAACCTATTAAAATTCTAGCTGAAGCAGCAGCTGAAATAGCTTTTAAAATAGCACAAGGAAAAATAATTGAAAACGATACACTTATAGATGATGGAACATATTATGTCAAGTACATCAAATATGATGTTATACCTGTAACTAAGGATAATATTGAAGAAACTATCATAAGAGATGGTTTTCATATAAAAGAAGATATATATAGAAATATACCGGATAGCGAGTGGAAAGATTAATTTAATATATGATGGAATAATTTAATATTAAAATTGTACTATATGTTAAACTCATTAAAAATAACAAGTTAAAATAAGTAAGTTATTAATAATTTATTCTAGAGCCTTTAGGGCTCTTTTTTATTACAATGTATGTAGATAAGGAAAGCACCTTATAAAGTAATTATAAAATTAAACGGAGGGATATTATGAGAAAAAAATTAAAGATGATGTCACTTATTATAGGGCTTACAATGTTAACTTCATTATTTGCAGGTTGTTCAGCTAAGAAGGATGACAAAATCGTTATAGGTCTATCACTTCCAACACAACAGGAAGAAAGATGGGTAAGAGATAAAGAGAAAATGGAAGCAGTAGCAAAAGAATTAGGGGTAGAATTAAAAGTCCAAGTGGCTAATAATGATTTATCACAACAAGATTCACAAGCAAAGAACCTTATAGCTCAAGGAGTAGATGCTCTAATAGTTGCTCCTCAAGATGCATCAGCAGCAGCTTCAATTGTTGATGAAGCAAGCAAAGAAGGTATCAAAGTAATTTCTTACGACCGATTAATAATGAATACAGAAAACATAGATGTATATATATCATTCGACAATGTTAAAGTTGGAGAATTACAAGGTAAATATATTACAGATTTAGTTCCAGAAGGAAATTATTTCCTAATGGCAGGTGCACCAACAGACAACAATGCAACATTATTCAAAGAAGGTGCTATGAAATACATTCAGCCACTTGTGGATAGTGGAAAAATCAAAGTTTTAGTAGACCAGCCTGTTGATGACTGGAAGCCAGAAAATGCTTTAAAGATTGTTGAGAATGCTCTTACAGCTAATAATAATAAAGTAGATGCTATATTAGCTCCTAACGATGGTACTGCTGGTGGAGCAGTTCAAGCTTTAGCGGCACAAGGACTTGCTGGAGAAGTACCTATTACAGGACAAGATGCTGAACTTGCAGGAGCAATTAGAATTGTTGAAGGTACACAAACAATGACTATAT
Organism: Vallitalea longa; assembly: GCF_027923465.1. Lineage (NCBI taxonomy): Bacteria > Bacillati > Bacillota > Clostridia > Lachnospirales > Vallitaleaceae > Vallitalea > Vallitalea longa. The sequence goes on along the minus strand of NZ_BRLB01000008.1, from coordinate 159,680 downwards.
TTAAAGATACAAGATTATTAGGAGAAGAAGCTGTAAAAGCAGCAGTAGCATTAGTTAAAGGTGAAGAATTAGAAAAAGCTAATCAAACTGTTAATAATGCATCAGTTGACGTTCCATCTATTTTATTAACTCCATATGCAGTTGATAAAGATAATATAGATGAATTACTAATAGATAGCGGTTACTTGGAAAAAGAAGATGTATATAGAGATTAATATATTATAGTTGATGATATAAGAGTTTTTGATGGTATAACAGTATAAATTCGGAGAAGAGATGGATTATTTCTTCTCCTTCAAAATTTTAGTGATGAAAGGCGGTGCTTAGCATGAATGACTATATACTTGAGATGCAAGATATAACTAAAATTTTCCCTGGTGTAAAAGCTCTTGATAATGTTAATTTTCAAGTAAAAAGAGGAGAAATTCATGCTTTAGTAGGAGAAAATGGTGCAGGAAAATCTACTTTGATGAAAGTACTAAGTGGGGTTCATCCATATGGTAGTTACACAGGAAGAATAATGCTTGATGGAAAAGAACAAAGATATAATGGTATAAAAGAATCGGAAAATGCAGGTATAGCTATCATATATCAGGAACTTGCACTAGTTAAAGAGATGAATATAGCAGAAAATATTTATCTCGGTAATGAAATCAAGAAAATGGGTATGATAGATTGGAACAAAACAATAGCCAATACTTCAAAATTATTGAAAGAAGTCGGATTAGACGATAATCCGTTAACTAAGATAATAAAACTTGGAATAGGAAAACAACAATTAATTGAGATTGCGAAAGCTATATCTAAGAATGTCAATATCCTAATATTAGATGAACCTACAGCAGCATTAAATGAGACAGAAAGTGAAAACCTTCTTAATATTATTAGAGGACTAAAGAGTAAAGGTGTTACATGCATTTATATTTCCCATAAATTAAATGAAGTAAAAGATATAGCAGACAATATAACTATCCTTAGAGATGGTCAGACTATATCAACAATGGTAAATGATGATAGTATGACAGAGGATAAAATAATATCCTTAATGGTAGGTAGAGAATTAACTCAGAGATTTCCACGAAAAGAGCATAAACCGTTAGAGCCTGTACTTGAAGTAGACAATCTAACTGTATATAATCCAGAAATGCCTGATAAAAAAATGCTAGATAATATTTCTTTCACTGCTAGAAAAGGAGAAATATTAGGTATTGCAGGGCTTATGGGAGCAGGAAGAACAGAACTTGCTATGAGTCTATTTGGTTCTTATGGAGTCAATAAATCTGGAACGGTTAAGATTGAAGGAAAAGAAGAAGTCATCAATAATCCTAGAACAGCTATCAGAAAAGGATTATGTTATCTATCAGAAGATAGAAAAGTAAATGGACTTGTTCTGGGAATGGATATAAAAGAAAATACAACATTAGCTAATCTGCACAAAATATCTAGAAATGGTGTAATAAATGACAATGAAGAGATTAAGATCACTAATCAATACGTAAAAGCTCTAAAAACTAAAACGCCATCAATAGAACAGAAAGTCAGTAATCTAAGTGGAGGTAACCAACAAAAAGTTGTTTTAGCCAAATGGTTAATGGCTGATCCAAAGGTTCTTATACTAGATGAACCAACTAGAGGAATAGATGTAGGAGCTAAATATGAGATATATAATATTATGAATGAGTTGGTAGAAAAAGGTGTTTCCATTATTATGATTTCATCTGAACTTCCTGAGATTCTAGGGATGAGTGATAGAATTCTTATTATGCACGAAGGTAAATTGACAGGTGAACTTGATTATAAAGAAGCATCACAAGAGGTAGTTATGCAATATGCAACGGGAGGGATGTAAAAATGTCTAAAGAAAATGGAATTATAAATCTTATTAGAGTATCACTAAGGAAAAATATAAAACAATATACTATGTTCATAGCATTAATCGGATTGATGATCATATTTACAATACTTACTGGCGGTACATTCATAATGCCAAGGAACTTATCCAACCTATTCATTCAGACATCCTATATAGCGATTCTAGCCTGTGGTGTTGTATTAGTCATTGTTGCCGGTCACATTGATCTATCAATTGGTTCAGTAGTAGGATTTCTAGGAGCAGTAGCTGCAACTTTGCAAGTCAATTTGCATTATGGAACTCTACTTACTATAGTATTGACTTTATTTGCAGGTCTACTTATTGGATTATGGCAAGGTTATTGGGTTGCTTACAGAAATGTACCTGCATTTATTGTAACTCTTGCGGGTATGATGATTTTCAAAGGAGCTCTTCTAGGTGTAACTAATGGGGCAACCATTGCTCCCCTAGATGATAGTTTTAAAGCTCTTGGTCAAGGATATATTCCAAATATCGGCTCTATAAATATAGGTTCTGCCTCTATTAATATGACAACAGTTATTATAGGTATAATTGCTATTATTATCTATAATATTTTAGAAATCAAGAAAAGAAGGGAAAGAAAAAAATATAAATTCGATATAATACCAAATAACTTACAAATTTTAAAAATGCTTACTATATCTATAGCTATAGCAATTTTCTTTGGTATAATGGCATCTTATAAAGGTGTACCTTATTCTATCGTATTAGTTTTGATAGTGGGTATTTTATATACATTCCTTACTAAGAATACCACTTTCGGTAGACATGTATATGCTATTGGAGGTAATAAAGAAGCTTCAAGATTATCAGGTATCAATATCAAACAAAGGAATCTATTAATATTTGCATCCATGGGAGTATTATCTGCATTAGGAGCTATCATTTTTACAGCAAGATTAAATGCTGCAAGTGCTTCTGCTGGAGCAGGACTTGAACTTGAAGTTATAGCATCAGCAATTATCGGTGGAACTAGTACCATGGGTGGAGAAGGAACTATAGTAGGTGCAATAATTGGTGCATTAGTTATGGCAACTCTCAACAATGGTATGAGTTTAATGAATGTAGGTCCGACTTGGCAGTATATCGTAAAAGGACTTATACTTCTATTAGCGGTTTGGGTAGATATATCAACCAAGAAGAAAAACTAAATAGGAATAATTGGATAATAGTTAATAACTCAACTTTTTCACTTTATAATATTCTTTAAGAAGCTTGCCTATAGTTGTTCTTATGTGAAAAAGTTGAGCTTATTTAATAAAATTATTAAAAAATTTTCAATGGGATTTACATAAAATATATTATGTAATCTTATCTGATATTAATACTATCAAGACATATATTCCTTACCCCATTTGCATAATTCAGCAAGAATATTTTCAAGTGATAACCCTCTTTCTGTGGGTATATATTCAACTTTTGGGGGAATAGTAGGATATGCTTTCCTATATATTAGCCCATCTTCTTCAAGAAGCTTTAATTCCGAAGATAAGACTTTATGACTGATCTTAGGTATAATCTTTTTCAATTCTCCATATCGTATAGGCTGATTTTTAATTATATGCCATAACATTATTGCCCGCCATTTACTTCCTATTACTGTCATTGTAAAACCAATAGAACATATAAAATCTTTTTGTCTGTTTTTAAGGTTGGGAAAAACTTCTAAAGCTTTATCATTCATTACATATCACCTCTACTTTCATAATGGTTAGTTACTGATTAAAATGTGCGTACTTGCATTATATTATAATTATTCTATAATAATGTATATAATATCCTATGTAAAGATATTTTACATAGATTTAATTAATTTAGTGAGGTGCAATTACGTGAAGAAAAAATACAATCTATATCAAGTCGATTCTTTTACAAAAGAATTATTCAAAGGAAATCCTGCAAGTGTTGTAATTAACGCAGATGGTTTAACTTCTCATATGATGCAGGCTATAGCAAGAGAACTTAATAACTCTGAAACTGCATTTGTATTTTCTTCAGATAGTGATAAATATGATGTTTATCTTCGCTATTTTACTCCTACTAAAGAAGTCCCCATATGCGGGCATGCTACTATAGCAGCACATTATGTAAGGGCATATGAAAAGCAATTAAACAGCATGAGAGTTATTCAAAAAACAGGTGCAGGTATATTACCTGTGGATATAGTAAAAGAAAATGACGATTATAAAATAATAATGACTCAAGGCAAAGTAGAATTGGGTAATTATATATTAGGCGAAAATAGAGAAATATTATTATCAGCACTAAACATAACAGAAGATGATTTAGCTGAGAATTGTCCTATACAGATAGTATCAACAGGTCATTCGAAAGTTATGATAGCTATTAATAACCTAGAATTACTTAACAACCTTGAACCTGACTTAATTAAACTTGCTAATCTAAGTGAGTTGATTGACTGTAATGGTTATTATGTTTTTACTTTAGATTCTGATGAGAAAGATATTCTTGTAAAAGGAAGAATGTTTGCTCCTGCAATTGGAATAGTGGAAGATCCTGTGACTGGTAATGCTAATGGTCCATTAGGAGCTTATCTGGTTCATCATAAAGTAGTTGATTATACTGATGAAACATTTAAATTCAAAGCTAAGCAAGGTGAAGCAATGAATAGAACTGGTACAATGGAAGTTCACGTTAAGACTTATAATAAAGAACCTATAGAAGTAAAAATTATAGGGGATGCTATGATAGTTTTTAAAACCAGTGTATATATAAATATTTAATTAAGATAATTGAATAATTCCCTTCTACTGATTTCTATAGCACAATATGCCTAATTCAATCTACCATTATAAACTGCATATTGTGCGTATAGAATTAAGTTGGAAATTATGCAATTTTATATAAATTTAATGAATAAAAATAAATGTACCATTTATTACTATAGCTGAAATAGCTCTTTACAGGTACTTTGGTAAATTATTATATTGAATTTTTATAATATATACTCTATAATATAAACAATATTTAGACAGGAGGGTACTATAATGGACAAAAAATGGAAAATAGAAACTAAAGCTGTACAAGGCGGATATGAACCAGGTAATTCAGAACCGAGAGTGTTACCGATATATCAGAGTACAACTTATAAGTACGATACTTGTGAAGAAGTAGCGAAATTATTTGATTTACAGGCAGCAGGTCATATGTATTCAAGAATAAGTAATCCGACAGTAGAGGCTCTAGAGAAAAAAATGGCTATGCTTGAAGGCGGTGTTGGAGCTATGGCTACTTCATCTGGACAGGCAGCTACATTGTTATCTATTATGACTATATGTACAGCAGGAGAACACTTATTAGCAGCTAATACTCTATATGGTGGATCATTTACTTTACTTAAATCTACATTAAGTAAATATGGTATCGAAGTTACTTTCGTTGATCCTGAACTCAGCCTTGAAGAACTTAAGACTTATGTAAAACCTAATACAAAAGGTGTTTTTGCAGAGACTATAGGTAACCCTAGTCTTAATGTTCTTGATTTTGATAAATTCTCAACATTAGCACATGATAATAATGTTCCACTAATAGTGGATAATACTTTTGCAACACCATATCTATGTAGACCTTTTGAACATGGAGCAGATATTGTAGTTCATTCTTGTACCAAATATACTGATGGCCATGCAACAAGTGTAGGTGGTATGATAATTGATAGTGGTAAGTTCAATTGGGATAACGGAAAGTTCCCAGAAATGACAACTCCAGATGAAAGCTATCATGGAGTAGTGTATGTTAGAGATTTTAAAGAGGCTGCATATATTACCAAAGTACGTGTTCAATTACTAAGAGATATTGGAGCGACAATGAGCCCATTTAATGCCTTTTTGATGCATATCGGATTGGAGACACTACCACTTAGAATGGAACGTCATAGTGATAATGCATTAGCAGCTGCTAAGTGGCTTGAAAAAAATGATAAAATAGCTTGGGTTACTTATCCAGGCTTAGAAAGTCATCCAACTCATGAACTTGCCAAGAAGTATTTGTCAAATGGATGCAGCGGAGTTTTAACATTTGGTGTTAAAGGTGGAAGAGAAGCAGGAGAAAAGCTTATAGATAATCTTGATTTAATTAAGTTGGTTGTTCATGTAGCTGATACTAGATCTTGTATTTTGCATCCAGCCAGTACAACTCACAGACAATTAACTGAAGAAGAACAGATTGCTTCAGGTGTTAAGCCGGACCTAATTAGATTTTCAGTTGGTATAGAAAATATTGAAGATATCATTAATGATCTAGAAAATGCTTTAGAGCAATTATAATTTATTTAATATATGGCTAGACATTTACTATATGTAATGTTACTATAATTCTACATATAATTTTATAATAGTAGTTAAGTATGTAGAAGAGTGGTGAAGATAATGGAGCAATATTTGAGTGCAGTTGGTTTTAAAGATTATGTAGAGAATAAGAAAATAAAAGATATTGTGCAAAAAATTATAAATAATCCTACGGAGAAATATATTTCTAATTATGGTAAAGATAAAATTAAGGTAGAACTTCTTAAAGAATACGGTGACACATTTGGTATAATAGTCAGAGGAGAATTAGATGAAAATGAAGAAATGAAAATTTTTTCTGTTATACCATACAAAAAAGGTAAATTACCTATGGATATTGATGAAGTTGATGTGATATATTCTGATAATAAAGATGATTATTATGTATATTTTGAAGATATAAAAACTGGTAATCCCATTACTTTTTATCTTCAGAATGTAGTTGATTATTTAGATATAGACGAAGATGAAGAAGCTTATGTGGAGAACATAAGATTAGTTGCATTATCCACGGAAGGTACAGTAATATTACCTATAAATAAAGACCAAGTAGATAAGAATCTGGAACAAGAAGAAGAAGAGTGGAGAGCTAATCTACTAGAACTTGCTAGGGATGGTGACGAAGAAGCACTTCAATTATTGGAAATTGATGCTGAACAGTCAGCGGAATTATTCAAAGTAAGGACAAAACATGAAGATCTATTAACCATATTAGAAGGATTTTTTATCCCATACGGGCTAAATGATGCTGAGTATTCCATATTGGGAACAATAGAGGATTTTAAAATAAAAACCAATTCTTTAACCAAAGAAAAGGTATATATATTAGATTTGATATGCTTGAATTTTAAATTGCAAGTTTGTGTTAACAAAAAAGATTTAGTCGGTGTTCCCTCAAAAGGTATGAGATTCAAAGGTATATGTTATGTTGAGGGTTATTTGGAATTTAGTTGAAAATAAAAGTTACTTTATAAAGTGTACAGTGATGTACACTTTTTTTCTACGAAACTTATTCGGTAATCTTAAGAAATATTAATTTCTTAGTCTTAATTCTGTTGAACTTGATATATATAGGTTAACAAATCTCATAATATTACACAATATAAAAAAATCATACATTCAAAATTATAAATAGTTTATATTATTCTTAAAATATTTTCAGGTATAAAAAAATATTTAAATAGAATAATAATAGTGTAAAGACAAGGAGGATAAATAGAAATGAAGTGTCGACTAGGATATGTTTCTCTAGCTTTGAATTTAGAAAAAATCACATCATCGAGTGTTGTTACCTATAGATATTATAAAGGACTTACCTCAGAACAAAAAATAAACAAGTTAAAGAAAGTTACATTATCCAACTTACAAGATTTAGAGAAAATTTTAACCTATAATATGGAGAATGATATTCATTTCTATAGATTAACATCTAATTTAATCCCTTTAGCTACTCACCCAGATGTAAAAGACTGGGATTATAGAAAATATTTTAACATTGATTTCAAATATATAGGTAATATCATAAAAAAGTATGATATGAGGATAGATCTACATGCAGACCAGTTTAATGTAATAAATAGTACCAATAAACAAATAGTAGAAAAAACAATAACTAATCTCTATTTTTTAGCAATGATATTAGAAGATATAAATCTTAGTAATTCTAAAATTATTATTCATGTAGGCGGTTCGAGTGGTGGTAAAAAAGAAGCACTAAATAGGTTTATTACTAATTTCAGGCTTTTCCCTAAAATTATTACCGACAAAATTATTATTGAGAATGATGATAAGACTTTTAACATTATTGACGTTCTAAATCTATGTAATAAATTAAAAGTTCCTATGGTATTAGATGCACACCATTATAAATGTAATAATGAAGGAGAAAAATTAGAAGACTATATTGAGGATATATTCAATACCTGGAATAATGATGTATGGTTACCCAAAATTCATTACTCAAGTGGAAGAGATGATAAATTAGATAGAAAACATTCAGATTATATATTTGCGAATGAATTTGTAGACTTCATTGAACTTGTAAAAAATGAAATAGATAGAGATTTTGATATCATGCTTGAGTCAAAGAAAAAAGAAAAAGCTTTATTTAAGCTAATGGATGACCTAAAGAGGTTAAAAGAAAATTGGAATTATATAGATAAAACAACATTTGAAATAGTGAGGTGAAAAAATGTTTATGCCCAAAAGAGTTTTGATAGAAAAAGATGCTCTAAAGTATCCCTTGGGAGAAGAGCTATATAACAATTTCAAAAATAAAGATATAGAACTTATAATGCTGGAAACTACCAGAACAAAAGGTATTCCTGGATCTACTAAAATGGAAAAATATAAGCAGGGTAAAAATACTCTAGTAATAGGTGTCAAAAAAAGTTTAACTTTCCAGACATGCAAACCTTCTGCCCATTATCAATTACCCCTTGTAACAGGATGTATAGGTCAATGTGAGTATTGCTACCTTAACACCCAGCTAGGAGATAAACCATATACAAGAATATATGTGAACATAGATGAAATACTAGACAGAGCTAAGAAATATATAAATGAAAGAGAGGGAGAAGTTACAATATTCGAAGGAGCGGCAACGTCAGATCCTCTACCTGTAGAACCATATACCCATGCACTCAAAAAAACTATTGAATTCTTTGCAAAAGAAGAACTAGGAAGATTTCGCTTCGTAACTAAATTCACTAATATAGAAGATATAGTCAATGCTAAGCATAATGGACATACTACAGTAAGATTCAGTTTAAATACAGACAAAGTTATTAACACCTATGAACACAGAACCCCTAACGCCAAAAATAGAATCCAAGCAGCTGCCAAAGTCCTAAATGCAGGCTATCCAATAGGCTTTATAATAGCTCCCGTATTCCTTTATGACAATTGGGAAACAGAATATAGTATGTTAATAAAAGATCTAAATAATAGTCTACCTGTGGATAATCATAAAAATATAACTTTCGAAATAATATCCCATAGATATACCACCAAAGCCAAAAATAGAATCAATGACATATTCCCAGAAACCAAACTTCCCATGACCGATGAAGAAAGAACATTCAAATACGGTCAGTTCGGTTACGGTAAATATGTTTACAACAAAGACCAACTATCTGAAATGAAAACCTTCTTCACCAACGAACTATCAACATATTTCTCTGATAGCGAAATAAAATATATTATCTAATATAACCAATCTCTAATTATTAAAACCTAAATGAAAATAAATAAGATGATTTACTTTTATCTAACTAATAAACAGTAAATGAAAACAAAAAACAGAACAAAAAAGGATAAATAGTTAGTTTTACGAAGTCCGATCCTTCAGGAGTAAGGCGAAGTAAAACTAACTATTTATCCCTAACGTATATTTCCGTGAACTATATAAACTAATCAATCACTATATCTATAATTAACGTATCTTTCTGTGAGCTAAGATAAAACTTAACTTAAAACAAGTTTATTTTTAAATATCAAACAATCCTTTAATCTCATCCTCACTCAATTTAGTCAACATAGTCTCCCCTGGCTTAATAATAGAATCAATCATAGATTTCTTCTTCTGTTGCAACTGATATATCCTTTCTTCTATAGTACCAGCAGTAATTAACTTGAAAACCTGAACAGACTTATCCTGACCTATTCTATAGGCTCTGTCAGTCGCTTGTTCCTCTACAGCTGGATTCCACCATGGATCATAATGAATAACCATATCAGCACCAGTCAAATTAAGTCCTGTTCCACCAGCTTTCAAAGATATAAGAAAAGCGCTAGTATCACCATCATTAAAATCTTTTACTAGATCTCTACGGTTTTCCGATTTAGTAGAGCCATCTAAATAATAATTAGTTATTCCATTAGCATCAAGTAAGTTTTTAATTATGGCAAGCATACTTGTGAAACTTGAGAATATAAGCATCCTATGTCCACTTTCAACTGCATCTGTAACTAATTCCAACAACAATTGTAATTTGCCGCTATCACCTTTATAATCTTCAATAAAAGTTCCAGGATGACAGCATATTTGTCTAAGCCTTGTAAGTGCAGCTAATATTTTCATTTTACTTTTATTAAAACCATTGAGAGTGATTTCTTCAACAATCTCTTTCTTCGTTTTTTGTAAATATGCTAAATAAATCTTTTTTTGATTATCAGTCAAATCAGTTGATATCTTAGTTTCTATTTTAGGAGGCAATTCGGTCAATACATCTGTTTTAAGCCTTCTAAGTATAAATGGATTTATTTGGTTATTGAGCTTTTTAAGAGCTTCCTGATCATTATTTTTAATAATGGGACGTTCATAATTTGATGTGAATTTCCTATTACTTAATAAATAACCTGGTAATATAAAGTCAAATATGGACCATAATTCAATTAAAGAATTCTCTATAGGTGTACCTGTTAAAGCAAACCTTACTTTTGAAGGAATGAGTTTTACAGATTTTGCATTCAGCGAATTAGGATTTTTAATATGTTGTGCTTCATCAATAAAACAGTATTCGAACAAGTAGTTGGAATAGTCTTCTATATCTCTTTTTAATAGACCATACGACGTTATAACAACATCATTCTCATCAATATCTACAAAAAGCTTTTCTCTTTCCTTTTTGTTTCCAGTTAATATCAAGACTTTTAAATCAGGAGCGAATTTATTGATTTCATCAGCCCAGTTGTATACAAGGGAAGTAGGGGCAATAACCAATGAAGGATTTTTAGTTTCTGTAGATTTGATTAGAGCGATTGATTGTAAAGTTTTACCAAGTCCCATGTCATCAGCAAGTATTCCTCCAAATCCATAATAAGATAAAGATTTTAACCATATGAAACCATATTTTTGGTAATCTCTTAATATATTCTCTAGCTCTTTAGGTGGAGAGAATTCTTTATCTACAGGATTTATGATATCATTAACTAATTTATTGAAGCCTTCATGTCGTCTTAATACATTCACTTTCTTTTCTTTTAACAAAGTATCAAGATAGAATGCTCTATATTTAGGAATTTCTATAACTTTGTTTTTAAAGTCTTTTGATGATAAATTAAGTTCATTTATTATATTGGATATGTTTTTGGTTTCTTGATTATCAAGAGGTAGGAATCCACCATTTTTTAATTTATAGTAGCGTTTTTTCTCTTTTAGTGATTTAATTATTGAAACCAATTCTTCTTCGTCTATACCATCAATATTAAAAGATATTTCTAACATATTAGAATCTTGGCTTAACCTAATGCCACCCTGCATATTAAAATCTTCTTTGATATGGATATTCTTAAAGCTTTCTGAGTAGTATACAGTAGCTAATTGTTGCAATCTAGGAAGATAGTAATAAATGAAATCATATAAGGAAGTTTCATCTTCAATAGTAAAAAAATCATTTTCATCTAGTTTAATACATGAAGATTCTCTTAGAAGATTAAGAATACGAGCTTCTCTTTTAATATCTTGTACTAAAATTATATCTTTTGGTAAATCAGGTTTATTCTTGGGTATAATACCAATTTTGTAATCCCCATAAATAAAATCAATGGTTCCTTTTACAGTATCATAGTATTTATCAAGATAAATTTCACAAGAGAATTCTCCTGTATATAGTTTCTCGGATATTTCTTTATCCATAGTAACTGTTCCTAATTCTTTTAGGACAGGAAGTATTGTTGATACGAATTTGTGTTTATAGTTAAAACTGAGTTCTATTGATTTAGTTTTGTTATTGAATGTTTTATCAATAACATGAAATAGCTCTTGTTTTTCAGGAGATAACTTATAAATATTATTATTGTAAAATACATATTTGCAATCTCTAGTTAATCTGAAGAATTTACCATTGTTTTTAACAGTTATTGTAAATACATTATTTGATTTTTTTACTTGGAATTCCATATTGATATCATTATCGATAATGTTACAATTCCTATAGATAATATCGTTATAATTAATATTGAAGTTCTTATTTTCAAGGATAGACAGTGTTTTATTAATGTAAGTTTCAGGTAGAGCTATATTGTTTTTATAACCGGTATAATCATTTTTGTAGACGGTATCTCTACTTATGAATTTTTCAGTTTCAAAATAATCTCCAAGTATGTCTATAAATTCTTTGTCAGCATTATTGAAATAATGGTGGTCAGTATTAAAAATGAATTCTTTACCAAAAGTTAAACTGCCGCCAGATTTATATTTCTTATAAAATTCTAAGAAGTTTCTCAATGTATATAAGCGTTTTTCTCCTATTCTGAGATTATAAGATGATGAATAATAGTTATTATATATATTAACTGGGAAAAAAGTGATTTCTATATTAACGGGTATTTTTTTGATTTTTTTAGTAGTCTGTCCTATGATGGCTTTGGAAAAATTTTCAATTACATTATCATATGAATTGGTAATATAATTTTTGTTGAATTCATCTTGTCTATATAAAATAGTCAATAATGAAGCTACAATATGTTTACAGGCACCATAATATTTTTGGAAAGCTTTGCAATCGCATTCCATATAATTGATTTTTCCAGTGTTATGGTCAAATTCTAATAAGACTTTATATAAATCAGAACCCTTGACTTTTATGTCAAAAAAATCTGTATAAAAGTTAATGTCTTGAACATGACCTTTATTATAATATTTAACACCTTTCATGAAGGTTCTTTCATTACATAATCTTCTTATATCATCAAGAGAAAATTGTATCACTATTTCACCTACTTTAAATAGACTGTCTAATATAAATTAATTTTACGTTATCTATTATTATAACAAAAATAGGCTATTGTTAAAAGTATTTTAGGCTGTATTTCTTAATCTTATAAAAATTGGTAGTTTTTTATATACAGTAAACAATAAATATTTCTATACACACATAAAAAGAAAGGAGATAGATTACTTTATAGAATCTATTTCCTTTTTTTAATTTGATTCAATCATATAAAGAATACTTTGTTATTATAGTATTAAGCGGATTCTCTCATATCTTTTAAAGAAGATTTGTATATAATGCCATCATTGGTTATTATGAAATCATATAGGATATCAGTTACTTGTTCTATTTGGAGATAATCTATTATATCTATAGTATCTTCTTTAGTATGAATTTTAGTGGTACCATTTTCGCCAAATACATCTTTTTGCCCTAGAGTAATTCCAGAGAAATTATATTTATTGAAAAACATATGATCGCTTAATCCGTAAGTTTCATCTAATACATCTACACGATTAAAGCTGAAGCAATCTAATAAAGCTTCTCTTAGTGTTGCGTTTATATTATTTGAATCTCCTATTAATCCATTTATACAGATTATACCACCATCACTTTTACCTATAGTATCAATGTTGATGTCATAGAATTCTTCGTATTTTTTCTCCATATCTAATACAAATTCTTCACTACAGGATAAAAAGGCTTCTTCGCCATTGAATGCGGTTATAATAATATCAGTTTCAAATGGTTGATCTATGGAACGTTCTTTGAGCCTTTTTGATAATTCTAAGATAGTTGATATTCCTGAAGCATTATCAGCGGCTCCACAGAATATAGTATCTCCTGCCCAGCCAACATGATCTAAATGTGCGGATATTACTACAGCTTTGCTTGAATCGATACCTTTTATTTTACCAACTACACTTTTTAATGTGGTTTCTTTAGGTACATAAGCTAATTGTAATTTAACATTAGCCACATCTTTTGTATGTAGGTCTTCGTATAGAGTTCTGGATATTTGGATATTATTTTTTGGTTTCGTAGATAAGTTCGTAATCCTAAACATGGTAGCAACTTCTTTAAAAATTGCTTTTGAGGTACAATCTGTTGTATCATAGGTATCATTTTCATTTAAAACTAGTATTTTATTATCAATGTCAGAATCATTTTTATCAAAAGTAATTGATGAATTGATGTTGGTAGGTACAATAGATGGGGAATCTATATAATCTTCACCATATTTATATGTTTTACAGGTACCATCTTTAAATGTTACTTTTAGATTAGTTGTTTGTTCATTGGGGTCAAATATTGTTTGGGTAGTTTCATGATAATAATCTTCATCATATGTATCTAAACCTATATTTTTGTAGAAGTTATTAATGTATTCGACTGTCTTATCATTACCTTCAGTCCCAGCCATTCTTCCCATAAATTCAGGTGAAGCAATAGTTTCCATAGTAGTCTTGAAAGTGGTTTCAGGTTTAAACGTAACGCCATCATTGTTGATTATGAAGTCAAATAGAGTATTAGTTATATCCTTTATTTCATCAAAATCTATATATTCGATAGTATCATATTTGGTGTGGATAGGGGTAGTGTTATTTTCCCCTAGAACGTCTACTTGTCCAAGAGTTACGGCTGGTATTTTATTAAGTAAAAAATCAACATGATCACTTCCGCCATAGAATTCAGTAAGTAATGGTATACCGTGATTATGGAAACAGTCTAATAAGGATGAGTTTAAATTTTTATTGACATATTGTTCAGTATCCAAACTGTTTAAAGTAAGTTCACCACCATCAATTTTTCCAATAGTATCAATGTTAATGTTATATATGTCATCATATTGCTCTGCTATAACAGGAGCGAAGGAACTACTGCATTTGAGGCCATATTCTTCTGCATTAAAAGCAGCTATGATTATATCCATATCAAAAGGTTTATGTTCTGAGCGATATTTTAGTTTCCTCGCTAATTCGAGGATTGATGATATACCTGAAGCATTATCCACAGCCCCGCAGAATATAGTATCACCAGCCCATCCTACATGGTCTAGATGCGCAGATAATACTAATGCTTTTGATGAATCAGTTCCAGAAATTTTGCCTATAACACTTTTTACTTTTGATTCGGTAGGGACATATAAAGTATGAAGTTTTACATAATCAATTTCTTTGGTTTTAAGATCTGTATAGAGGTTGTCAGTTATCTTGATATTGGGTGATGGTGTTGGGAAACAGGCTAATGTCATACTTAATGTATCAACTTTTATAAAGCAAGCTTTATTTTCAGGTCTTTTCACTCTTTTGTCTAAAACAAGAATTTTATTTTTAACATCTTTATCATTAATGTCAAAAGTTATTTCAGCGCTTATATTAGTTTCATCTGGCATTGGAGAATCTATATAGTCTTTACCATATTTATATATTTTACTTGTTCCATCTTTGAAAAAAATTTCTAAATGATGTATCTGATCTTTAGGAGGATGAATTGTTATTGTATTTTCATAGTAATAATCATCATCATATTTTTCTAGACCTATATTTTCGTAGAAATCGGTTATATATTCAATAGTCTTTTCATTACCTTCAGTACCAACAAGTCTACCCATGTAATCTTCAGAAGCGATAGTTTCTATAGTTTCTCTTATGGTATTTTTACCATATCCATGTGAATCAGCTGCTAATGGTTGCAATGTAGGTATTATAAAATAAGCCAATAAAACAATAATCATAATTTTTGATGGGATTCTTAAATTTTTCTTCATTGAATTTCCTCCTACTTTTTTTAAAATTATTTTATAAAGTGTAGAAAAACTAGTTGAATGATAAGTATGAGTCAAGCTATAAAAGTGTGTAAGTATGTTTATAGCCAGTTAATTCATCAGTATAACTAAGTTAACTATAATAAGGTTATAAGTATAATTTTAAGCTTAAGTAGGGTAATTAAAATGCTTTAAGATATATTTTATGTAGAAAAAATATAGGGTATACCACCCTATATTTTTAATGAATTACTGCAAGTTTTTGATAGTATAAATTTATTAATTTGTTGTAAATACTATTATATCATAAAAATCTACAAAATAATATATATTTTTATAAAAACTTTAATTAAAATTTGTAATACTATAATTATAATAAGTATAATTAAAACATTAGAAAATTATCAAACAATATAAAAGAAATTTTTCTTCATAATATTAATATGTAACCTGTAATTAATATTCTAAATTAAAATGGAATAAATATTGTTAGATTTTTAGCTAGTACAATCATATATATTTATGATAGAATTTAATAAATTATAATATTAAAACTTGGAGTTGATATAAATTGGTAACAATTAAAGATATTGCAAAAAAAGCAGAAGTTTCCATAACAACTGTTTCTAGAGCATTAAATAATTATTATGATGTGAGTGAAGCTACTAAGAAGAAAATTATAGATATTGCTAACGAAATAGGATATGTACCTAACAGGTCAGCACAAAACTTAGTTAAGCAAAAAAATAATACATTAGCTATTATTCTATCTGGTCTAGAAAAAAAAGGTGGAAAAGATAATATCATCTATAGATTACTAAGTGGTATGTATAGTTATGCAGAGTCAGTCAATTATGAAGTAGTATTATATACTACAGATTCAGCTCATCAAAGAGACAAGACATATGTTCAATTCTGTAAAGAACATAATATAGGGGGGGCTGTATTGAATGGAATAAAAATAGATGATCCCTATTTCAAAGAATTATTACAAAGTGATTTTCCATGTGTACTAATAGATATATTGGCTCAAGGTAAGAATGTCAGTAGTATTTCTATAAATAACTATGAAGCTGCTATAGAAGCAACAGAATGTTTATTAAAACATAATCATAAAAATATAGCTATGATTAATGGACGTAGAGAAGCACAAGTTTCCATTGAAAGATATAAGGGATATGTAGAAGCTATGACAAAAAGTAATATTGAATTAAAAAGTGAGTATATTGTATATGCAGATTATATGGAAGATAAAGCTTATGAAGAGACAATAAAATTATTAAGTAACCATCCTGAAATTACAGCTCTATTCTGTGCTAGTGATATGATGGCATTAGGAACAATAAAAGCTATTAATAAATTAAATCTTCGTATACCAGAAGACATTTCAATTATAGGATTCGATAATATACCTTTATCAGAATATATGACGCCACCACTTACCACTGTAGATCAAGATTTTTATGTAATGGGGGAAAAAGCTGCTAAGCAGTTATTAAAAATGATAAAAAAGGAAGCTTATGAAAAAAATTATATTTTACAACATAAATTACTTGAAAGAGAGAGTGTAAGTATGTTATAATATCCTTACCAAAACGTTTCGGATAAACTATTATTTGTTTAATATGTACAATATATTTTTTTTAATATCTATCCAAAACGTTTCGGATAGATGTTAAGATGTTATTTAGAGGAGGACTATATAGTTGATATATAATAAAGGATATAATGATTTTAAGAATTTCATAGTAGCAGAGGATAAATTTGATGCTAGATACTTAGGAAAATGTGAAACAATCATGGCTCTAGGAAATGGGTATATGGGTATCAGATCTTCAATGGAGGAGAGATATGTTGGCGAAGTAAGGGATACATTTGTTTCTGGTACTTTTAATAAATTTCATGATAATGAAGTAACAGAACTTCCTAATGTTGCAGATGTAACAGGAATGATTATTTATATTGATAATGAAAAGCTTAATCTCACTGAGAGCAAAATAATTGATTATGAGAGAACTCTTAATTTGAGAACAGGTGAATTGACAAGAAAATTTACATATGAGTGTATTAATGGTAATAGAATACAAATGGTTTTCAACAGGTTTGTCTCTATAATAGATAAGCATGTTATTGGTCAAAAGATTACTATAATACCCGAAATAAAGGATGTTGAAATTAATATACAATCAGGTATTAATGGTCAAGTAACTAATTTCGGTGTACAACATTTTGCAGAAGGTGAGAAAAGGTTATATGATAATAAGTTTTTACAAATGATGGAAACCACTACCCAATCAAAAATTGATTTTGCTGTAAATACAGTTCACAAATTTAGTATAAGCGGCAAGGAGTATGAACCAGTATCACATGTTTATATGGATAGGAGAAAGATAGGAAAAGATTATAATCTAAGTGTAAAAAAAGATGATAAGCTATGTATTGAAAAAATATCTAATATCTATACTTCAAGGGATAAAGAAAACGAAGGCTTAGATATAGATGGATTAAAGAAAGTTTCTTATGAAAAAATAAAAGAATCTTATACTAAAGGATATGATAGTTTAATAGAAACAAGTATGAATGGATGGAAAGCTATATGGGATAAGAATGATATTATCATTAAAAGTCAAGACGATTTTGACCAGCTGGCAATAAGATTTGCTATATACCATCTTGTGATAATGACACCTGCACATGATAATAGAATGAGTATTGCAGCAAAAGGTCTTACAGGTGAAGGTTATAAAGGTCATACTTTCTGGGATACAGAAGTATTCATTTTACCTTATTTTATATATTCAAATCCTAAAATAGCAAGATCGTTATTAGAATATAGATATAACACTCTACCAGGAGCTCATAAGAAAGCAAAGGCAAATGGTTATGAAGGTGCAATGTTTCCTTGGGAATCAGCTTGGCTTGAAGATGGTGAAGTTACACCTGTCTGGGGAGGAGCAGATATAATTACAGGGAAATCCACTAAAATATGGTCTGGATTTATTGAACAGCATATAAGTGCAGATGTTGCTTTTGCAACTTGGCAATATTATCAAATAACGGACGACGATGATTTTATGAATAGATATGGGTATGAGTTATTTATGGATACTGCTAAATTTTGGAGTAGCAGACTAGAGTATAATGAACAAACAAAAGAATATAATATCAAGGATGTCATAGGTCCTGATGAATATAAAGAACATGTAAATAATAATGCTTTTACTAATTATATGGCTTATTGGAATATTAAGACTGCAATTTATTATTATGATAAGTTAAAGGAAGATAGTCCATCTATATATAATAGACTTAATGAGAAATTGAAATTAGATAAAGTCTATAGATTGTGGAAAAACAAAGTGGATAAAATATATCTGCCAAAACCTAATAAGGATTTGATCATTCCTCAAGATGATGAATATTTGAAAAAAAAGATTATAGATTTAACTAAATACAAAAATCAAAAAAATGTTGGTGAAATTTTTAGAGATTATAATCTAGAACAGGTTAATCAAATACAGGTTTCTAAGCAAGCTGATATCATGGCATTATTCTATTTGCTGGAAGATCTCTTTGGTAAAGAAATAAAAACAGCTAATTATAATTACTATGAACCAAAAACACTACATGACTCTTCTCTTAGTCTGTCTACACATTGTGTCCTTGCTAATGATTTAGGTGATAATCATAAAGCTTATAATCTTTTTAGCTGTGCAAGTAGAATTGATTTAGGAGAAAATATGACAACAAGTGATCATGGTATACATGCTGCATCTATCGGAGGAATATGGCAATGTGTAGTTAATGGTTTTGGTGGAGTAAGAATGTTAGGTGGTAATCTAAGAATTGAACCTAATCTACCAGATAATTGGTCAGAAGTAAAATTCCCAATATACTGGCATCAAGATAGATTAATGATAACAGTGACAAAATATAAATTGGAAATTGAGAATCTTTCAAAAGATAATAAACAAATAGTGTTTATCAATAAAGGTAAGGAGCATATTTTAAAAAATAAAATATGTTTAAATATAAACTAAGGAGGATACATAATGAAGAAGTTTTTATCTATATTATTAACAGTTCTACTATCATTTGGTCTATTAGCTGGATGTAAAGGAGATTCTAAGGATAATTCAGTAACTGAGGATAGTACTACAAAAGAAAATTCTAAGGAAGATATGAAGGGTAAAAAAATTGTAGTTGGAAGATGGGGCGGTAATGATGCTGAAACTGCTGCTTTCAATCAAGTTGTAAAAGATTTTACTGAAAAAACAGGTATAGAAGTGGAAGAAAGAATCTATACAGACTATAATACTGAGTTTCAGGCTGAACTTATTGGTAAAACAGCACCTGATGTAGTTTACATAGATGCATATATGGCACCATTCTATATTTCTCAGGGCGTTTTAATGCCACTTGATGAGCAAGAATTTGAATTAGACAAATTTTATGAACCATTAAAGAATGCGTTTTTGAGTGATGGTAAATATTATGCTATCAGTAAAGATTATTCAACACTTGCTTTATATTATAATAAAAAATGGGTCAATGAAGATGATATACCAGATACATTGGAAGAGTTATGGAATGGCGATTTCTTAACAAATTTAAATGATAAATTACCAGAAGATGTTATAGCTATGACTTATAATCAAGATCTCGCTAGAAATTTATTTTATGCTGAAACAGATGGAGCATCTGTGATAAAAGATGACATTTATTCTAATTTAGGTGATAGCAAGGTAGTAGAGAATTTGGAACCCCTTTATACATCTGCCAAAGAAGGTAAGATTAAAACTCCAGCTGATATAGGACAAGGATGGAATGGAGACGCTTTCGGTAATGAAAAGACAGCAATAATGATTGAAGGGAATTGGGTTTTAGGTCATTTACAACAGAATTTCCCAGATGTTGATTTTGGAGTAATTGAAATTCCTACTTTCAAAGGGAATAGAGGAACTATGACATTTACAGTAGGTTATGCTATTAATGTGTCAACAAAACAAGTAGATGCAGCAAAAGAATTTATTCATTATGCAACTGGTGTAGAAGGAATGGCAACTTGGAGCGCTGGTGCAGGAGTATTACCATCTCGTACAGATGTGACTGAATCTACGAAAGTGGCTGAAGATCTACTTAAAATGCCTCATATAAAAGGAGCTGTTTATGCTACTGTATGGCAAAAAGGAACAACTATGGATACAATCAATAACGAATACAAGAATTATATACCTTCTGTTGTAAGTGGTGAACGTACATTAGAAGATGCTCTAAAAAAATCAGAAGAAGAAGCCAATAGAACAATAGAAGCAAATTAGATAATAAAACGATGTAAAGGATGGGTGATTATATGAAAAATAAAAGAAAGAAACATGAAGCTATTCAAGGGATAGCATTTTTATCACCTGCAATTATTGTTATTGGTATATTTATAATGTCATCTATTATATTTGCATTATATATTTCATTTCATAAAGTTAATCTTTTTACAGGATATTATGAATTTATTGGGCTTGATAATTATAAAAGAATTTTTACTGATACTAAGACAAGGATAGCTTTCATAAATATTTTATCATTTGTAGTAGTTGTTGTTCCTATTCAGACAATTATTGCTCTTATAATGGCAGCTGTATTAAATACTAATATAAGGGGTAAAATTGGTTTTAGGACAATTTATTTTTTACCAACCCTTACATCAAGTGCTGCACTTACTATGATATTCATGTTTTTATTTAGCTTGGACGGTCCAGTTAACAAATTAGCTGTTAACATGAATTTGTTAAGTGAATCTATTAATTTTTTAAATAATCCTAAATTTGCATTAAAAGTAATTATGTCTATGAATATATGGTCAACAGTACCGTTTTATATGACAATCTATTTAGCTGGTTTACAGGAAGTACCAAAAAGTATATATGAGGCTTCAAGTGTTGATGGAGCTAATGGATTTCAGAAATTCATTCATGTTACAGTGCCCCAGCTTAAGCCTATAACTACTTTTGTACTCCTTATGGGTATCATAGGTACTTTTCAGATGTTTGACCAAGCTTACATATTCTCAGGAGGTTCAGGAGGGCCAGAGAATTCAACATTAACAGTTGCATTACTAATTTATAGGAATGCATTCGGACAGAATAATACAATGGGATTTGCTACTGCTATGTCGATTATGTTATCAATAGTAGTATTTATAGTTTCATTCATAGCACAAAAATTAAATAAGTCAGATAGCTTATATTAGGAGCTGAGAAATATGAACAAGAAAAGCAAGAAATTAAAATGGTTGCTGTATGCAATTTTAATTATTTATGGATTAGTTACACTGTTTCCATTTTCATGGACTGTCTCAGCATCCTTTAAATCTTATAAAGAAATAACAGGTGGTGGACTTAACCTTATACCAAAACAACCGACAGTACATGCTTTCAAGAAACTTTTTATGATTGATCCTAATTTTTTACGTTGGATATTTAATTCATTTTACATATGTACATTAGGAACATTTATTAATGTATTTTTAAATTCTATGGCAGGATATTCCTTGGCAAGGTTGGACTTTAAAGGGAAAAATGTTATATATTATGGAGTATTAATATCAATTATGGTTCCTGGACAGGTTCTCCTTATACCTAATTATCTTATAGTAAAGTCATTAGGACTTCTTAATTCGTATAATGCTATTATATTACCAGCAGCGGTTAATGCTACATACATAATAATGATGAGACAGTTCTATATCAATTTCCCAAAGGATATAGAGGAAGCAGCAAATATTGATGGCTTAGGCAGATTGGGCACATTCTTAAGGGTGTCCATGCCTCTTGCTAAGCCTGCTATTGCAACACAGGCCGTATTTATTTATTTGGGATTCTGGAATGAATTCCTTAAGCCTAAATTATATTTATCAGATCCATCAAAGTATACTCTAACGGTAGGGATACAATCAATGATGAGTAGATATTCAGGAATAACACAATGGGATGAAGTTATGGCTGCAAGCCTTATTTCCTTATTACCGATTCTTATAATATACATTTTTCTGAATAAGTATTTTATGCAAGGTATAAGAATGGATGGAGAAAAATAATATATATATTAAATATTGAATGTTAATAATATATAGTGTATACTTTTTATACATTAGATAATTTACGTAAAGGTGGTCGGTACAATGAATAAATACAAATTGTTTATATTTGACATGGATGGTGTAATAACTGAAACAAGTGAACAACATTATCAAGCATGGAAAAAGCTTGCTAAAGAAATAAATATAGAGATAGATAGAAAATTCAACGAAAAACTAAAAGGTGTTTCAAGAATGGAATCTCTTGAAAGAATACTTAAAAATGCTCATAGAGAGAATGATTTTACAGATGAGGAAAAACTAGAATTCGCAACTAGAAAAAATGATAACTATAGAGAGATGATTCTTAAGTGTACTGAAGATGATTTGTTCGAAGGAGTTAAAGATCTATTTATAGAGCTTAAGAAAAGAGATATTAAAATCGCTATAGGTAGTGCTTCTAAAAATGCACCTACTTTAGTAGATTTATTAGGCATTAAAGATTATATAGATTATATAGTCAATCCAGCTGAAGTTAAGAGAGGAAAACCAGCACCAGATATTTTCCTCAATGCCGCTGAAAAATTAGGTGTTGATATATCAGAATGTGTTGGTATTGAAGATGCTGAAGCAGGGATTGAAGCAATTAAGTCAGCAGGGATGTTTGCTGTTGGGATAGGTGATAGTACCGTTCTTAATCAAGCGGATATTGTTTATAAGCATACAAAAGATATTGATTTAGAAGAACTTATGAATTAATAATCTTAATTAAGTATACTCTATTATTGTATTACTTTTTTAAGATAGTACAATAAAAATCCTACATATCTCCAGCCATTTTATAAAGTGGTTGGAGATATTTCTTATTTTTTAAATAATCTTTTTACTTTAGAGCTCATATATCTAAATATTTTTGGTATCTGTAGGTAAGTACTAGTTGAACGTTATCTATATTTAAAACCTTTCTATCATTAAATAGCAAAAATTGATAGAAATCTATAATATATAATGTTAATTTTGTTGAAAATAAAGAACTTATTGTAACTAAAAAAAATATAATTTAATATTGAGATTAAATATAACATGTGATAGAAATTGAGAGGTAATGTTAAAAAAATATATAAAGATAGAAAAAGAATAACAAAAATATAATACATAGTTGCATTTTATGTTTTAAAGAGTTATAATATTTAATGTTGTACAACATTAAATATTACTTTGGAGGGATTTTTATGAAAAAAGTATTCACTAAATTTATAGTACTAGCTCTAATACTAATGATTGGAGTTACATCAACGGGAGTTTTTGCTAAAACAAATGAAAATACTGAATTAAGGGGTAAAGATGAAATAATAGCTAAACAAGAATTGATTAAATTCGCTAAACAAGAAACTAAAAACTTAAATATGTCTCACGATCTATTAGATGAAGGTAAAAAGCTATTAACTGAACTTTATATGAGAGGATATAGTCAGGAATATATAGCTAGTAAAGTTAAGGAATATGGAATCTATGTACTTGTTGATGAAAAGCCTGAAAAGCTTATATTAAATAGTACTCTTAATGATATAGAAGTAAGTAAACCAATGATTAGTTACAACTCATATGATGATATATGGTATGTGAATGCAGGAGGATATTGGAATAGTGAATATGCTTTTAAAAAAGATAGAACGTGGAGTATTTCTTCAGGTAGATATAAGTATGAAATTGGTAATTTAGACGTTGCAGGAATAGCATTATCAAATGTAAAAGGAGATACAACAGGTGTATATATCCAAGATTCCTATTTGATTAGAGGAGATCAAGATGGACTAAGCCATGATAATAAGATAAACAATATAGTGTCAAGTGATGATTTAGGTGGTATAGCAATAGCTTTTCAAGACGCATATGACGATTATAGAGATAGTTGTATTGGTTATAGATGGGCAATGCAAGCAGAATATTCAAAGGAATTTGGGAATATTTCATGTAATATAAAAGGATTTTATGCACATACATTCAAAAGTTCTAAAATAAATGGTATTTCTTTTGGAGTTAGTGGAAAAAATTTTGGTGTTAATTTTAATATATCCGATGAGGATCATTGCATAAAAGAATTTTCTCAAACAAGAGCACATAATTAAAAATAAATTTAAAAAATTCCAACTAGATGAAGTTGGAATTTTTTCTAAACAAGGTGATTTTATTGAAAAAAAAAATATTATTAGTGGTTTTGTTTTTATTATTTATAATTATTTTATATGGGTATATATGCAATAATTATTCTAATGATGGTATTCTTAACAATGTCAAAAAAGGAAAAAGATATAAAATAACACAAGTACAAGAAATACCTATTGAATTATTCATTAAACCTGAGTGGATTCCACTCAATTCTGATGAAGAAATAAAAGGTAAGGTATTATTAGAATTATACGAATCAACAATAGTATTAAATGTTACTAAAAGTAATAAATTATTTTTTGAATTTAAAATTAAGCAGAATATGAATTATAATGGAGGACAGTTTATTTATAGTGCAATTTTACATGAAGATAACAATGCAACTGTCACATCTCCTATGCTCATACTTACTAATAAAAATAAAAAGAAAATAGATGTATCGTATGGTATTGGTAATTCGAATTTTGCATTTGATATTAAGCCAGAAAATTATAAAGATATAGAAGAAGGGTTTTATGTTGATTACAAATATGTTTATCTGCATAATTACGTTAAAAAATTTTGAATTTATTTCATACCCTTTATTTCCTGTAATTAACATAAATTGTGTGAAATCTAATTTAGCTATGTAAACTAAGTGGTATTTATTACCATAAGGTGATCTTTATATATTTTGATTTAATATAATATAAATATAAGAATTTTTCTTGACTTACAGTTAAAACATGATAAAATATATGTTGCAGACTATTATGTACATAAGATAATGTTTAATAGGTTATAATATTATCTTAAATGTTTCCGTAGCTCAGTAGGATAGAGCGACCGCCTCCTAAGCGGTAGGCCGTGGGTTCGAATCCCGCCGGGAACGCTGAATATACAAGGGTTTGAGAAATAGTAAAATGAGTTATAATTTATAATATGCACAAGATGGTGTATAAGTATATGAAGAATTAGAACTCTAGTTTCTCAAGGGCTTGTTTTTTGTATGAATAAATAAAGTGACATTTGGCTATTCTCAATTAAGACGAGAAAGGGGAATTTGTATTAAGAAGGTAATCTTTACATTCCTAATGATTTAGATAGTATCAACCTATAAAATGATAGCGTGCTTTGTAGACAAGGAGATTGACATATGAATTATGAAGAATTAATTAATGTTAGAAATGAAGAAAATAATTTTGCGAAAGAAAATGGTATTTATACAACTGAAATATCTGAAGGTTATGCGAAAGCGGAGATCGAATTAGTTGATAAACATAGAAACTATATAGGATCAGTACATGGTGGCTGTATTTTTACGCTTGCAGATACTGTTGCTGGAGCGGCAGCTTCATCTCATGGAGATTATATGACGACTATAACTGGTTCGATCAATTATCTATCACCTGCATTGAAAACTAGCAAGTTAATTGCTGAAGCAAGAGAAGTCAAACAGGGTAAGAAAATATGTGTTTATGATGTTGAGATAATGAATGATGCAAATGAAGTATTGGCAAAAGGAAGTTTTTCATATTTCAATTTAGGTAAAAAATTAAAGAAAATGATGTAAAAAAATAAGGATAAATTTAGAGATTCTAAATTATTTATTTTTGATTGTTTTAGTTAGTAGGAGGGAGATGAATCGGTACGGTTTTAATCTTTAACTCCTGCTTGAGAGAGAATATGCTTTTCAAAATCAAATCTTACACAACAAAAAAACACTAACGATTCAATAAGAATCAAAGGTAGTGTTGAAGTTCTTAAAATTAGGATTATTAAAAACTAAATTTCATTAAAAAAATACCTTAAAATCATAAAATATTATTTGTTACGATTAGTCAAGTACCTATAGGTGCTTATTTTGTAAGCATTAAATAAAATAATTCAAGTTCCAAGTAAAGACAATATAATAGGTTGTTTTTTAGGGAAATTATGGTACACTTTTATAGAAGTATTGATTTTTAAAAGCAACTAATTGTTTTATTATATTGTAAATAATAAAGTGACAAGAGAGGTATTAAAAATGAGAAGATTAAAAATTTTACTTTTTACAGTATTGTTGGTAAGTACAAGTATTAATGTTAATGCAAGTAGTTCATATCTAGCTATTGATGCAGATTATAGTGGTACTGGTAGTTTTTCTGAAGGTTTGGCTGAAGTATCAAACAATTCAAAATGGGGATATATTGATACAGAAGGTAATTTAAAAATACCCTTTTGTTATGATATAACAACCCCCTTTAGAAAAGGAAGAGCTCTAGTAGTAAAAGATGGAAAACGTATTATTATTGATAAAAATGGGGTGGAGTATACTCCTTCTGATATTGATACATGTTATCAAATTTTATCTGGATTTATTTATGGTTTAGAAGATGCTTATTTTGGTTTTGATAGAGATAATAAAAAAGGTTTGATGGATAAATACGGAAAGAAAATAATACCATCTATATATGAAGATTTTCAAAGCTTTCATGATGGATTAGTAGTAGCATATGATACAGATGAAGATGAAAATACTCAATATACTGTTTATGATAAGCATGGTAATATAATAGTGCCTGAAGGGCTCTATGATTACATAAACGATTATAACGAAGGACTAACAAGTGTGACAAAAGACAATCAGTATGCAGTTATAGATACAGAAGGGAATGTTGTTATACCCTTTGGCGAATATAGCAGTATTGGTACCTTTTATGAAGGATTAGCTTCGGCAAAGAAAAATGGGAAACGAGGATTTATTAATTCTAAAGGTGAAATAATTGTTCCTTTTATTTATGATTATATGTGGCTATTTAATGATGGTTTTACCTATGTTAAAAAAAATAAGAAGTATGGATTAATAGATAAAAAAGGTAATGAAGTGATACCTTGTGAGTATGACTCTCTAGATTATTTAGGAGGTTCATATGAAAATATTGTATTAGTTGGAAAAGGAGGACAAGAGTCTTATTTTATTGACGATCCTTATTTAAATGATAGGATTAATACTAGTAACAAGAAATTTGGATTTATTAATACTGAAGGAAAAAATGTCACACCTATTACGTATGATTATGCTGAATTATTTTATAATGGATTTGCAAAAGTTGCTATAGGTGGAAATGGTGGTAGCGGAAAAACTAATTATTGTTGTGGTAAGTTTGGATTTATAGACTTATCTGGAAAAGAGGTTGTACCACTGATATATGATCATGTAGGTGAATTTTCTTCTTATTTATACAAGGGAAAAATAAAAGGTACAGTTCCTGTTTCAATAGGAGGATATGGTAGTGTTTATAGTTATAAAGGAGGTAGATGGGGATATGTTGATGAGAAAGGAAACAAGATTACAGAATTAATTTATGATGAGGTTTATGATTTTCATGAAGGTTATGGAAAGGTTCTCAAGGATGGTAAATATGGATTTGTAGATATAAATGGGGACGAAGTTATTCCATGTATATATAGTCAAGCACGTGATTTTCAAGGTGGTTTAGCTATGGTTGTGTATGATGGACGAGGTGAAATAATAGATATTAATGGGAATGAAATTTTCCCAGAAGATTTTGCAATATTACGTCCTTATAAAGAAGGTTATGCTAGAGTATCTACTGATGGTTCAAAATTTGGTTATGTTGATAATCCATCAGAACAGGTTAAAGATGTTCATATGAGTCTAAAAGAAGGTAAATATGATGGTACCAAGACTATAACTTTATCATGTGATACAGAAGGAGCGCAGATTTATTATTCTATAAAATACAATAAGAATTATATATCTTTTGATGATGTATATGGGTGGAAATATAGGCCATATCTTGGTCCTATTGTTCTTAATCAAAAGGCTAATATTACTGCTTATGCTGTTAAAAAAGGTATGAAGGAAAGTAAAAGTGTTACTAGTAATTACGAAATCATACATAATATTTTACCTACAGATGAAAAACCATTTTATAATAAAGTCCCTTATAATATGTATGCAGACTTACTTAATAATTTTGGTTTGTTTAATGGGACTGCAAAAGGTTATGAGTTGGATAAAAGTGGAACAAGGGTTGAGGGACTTGTTATGTTTCTAAGATTAATTGGAGAAGAAAAAGAAGCATTAGAATCTCTAGAAGAACATCCATTTACAGATGTTCCAAAATGGGCTGACAGGTATGTGGCTTATGCTTATTCAAAAGGATATACCAATGGGGTCAGTGAAACAACTTTTGGAAGTAATTCAATTATTGATGCTAAGAGTTATTTTACTTTTTTACTACGAGCATTGAATTATAGTGATAAAGATGGAGACTTTAAATGGAACAACTCTATAGAATACGCTGTATATATTGATATAATTTCGAATGAAGATTACGATTTTTATCAAAAAGAGTTTAAAAGAGCTGAAATTGTGAAAGCATCATATAATACTCTTTTTACTAAAATTAAAAATACCGAAAAAACATTGTATGATATTCTTAGAGAAAAAGGAATAATAAAATTATGATTAATAAGTAAGGGATAAAATCAAAATTAGGATACACTTGAAAAATCTTAAAATAATTAATATTCTAAGTAGTGTTTGTTTATGCTATAATTAATAAAATATTTATTCTTGTACAGGAAGAAGGAAAAAAGATGAATAACAGTATTCTTGTTGCGGAGGACAATTATGAAATATCAAAATTGATAAAGCTATATCTTGAGGTGGAGGGATATAAGGTATTAGTTGCTGATAATGGTGTTGATGGGCTAAAATGTATAGAAGAAAATCATGTTGACTTAGCAATTCTTGATATTATGATGCCAAAAATGGATGGTTATGAGCTTACACGAGAAATACGAAAAATCAGTAACATACCAATTCTAATATTATCTGCTAAAAATGAGGATATTGATAAGATTCTAGGGCTTAATATGGGTGCTGATGATTATATTACCAAACCATTCAATCCTCTTGAGATAGTTGCAAGAGTAAATGCTTTACTGAGACGACATTATAAATTAAGTAAAAATGAAGATAGAGGTATTTTACGTTTAGGTGAATTGACTCTTGATACGAATAATTGTAGGTTAATGAAAAATGAAGAAGAAGTATTGTTAACTGCTACAGAATTCAAGATTCTTGCACTTTTGATGAATGTACCTGAAAGGATTTTCTCTAAAGTACAAATAACTGAACATATAAAAGGAGAATATTTTGAAACAGATGATAATTCTGTGACTGTTCATATATCTCACTTACGTGAAAAAATAGGAAATAACAAAAAGGGAAATCAGTATATTAAAACTGTGAAAGGGTTGGGATATAAAATTGAAGACAAATAAAAAAAGACTAGGTTTTTTTGGAATAATTGTCCGTAATTTTATAGTGTTCGCAATAGCTGTGTTAGCGGTTCTTCTATTTGCATGTTTCCTAGGTATTCTAGTAATATTTTTTGATCTCTCTAATAATTATAATGTTCCTATTGACAACAATAAAAAATACTTTGTAGAAGGTGATTATGATACTTTTCCCATAGAAAGAATACTAGGGGAAAAGGGTTACTTTGTTGTGTATGATGAATATTACGATGTAATATATAAAAGCAAGAGTGCAAAAGATTTTAATTTGAGTAAAGATCAAGTAATATTGATACCAGATGCAGAAGATGAAGTTGAGATTTCTCGAACTGAATATATAGGCAAGGATAATAAAAAGTATATCAGTGTTTTATATTCGAACGAAACAGTAGATAATGACAACAATTTAATAACATCATCATCAAAAATAATAGCTGATAGTAATTTTAATATTATGTTTTCAGATAATCCAAATATAAAGAATCACTATACTGAATCTGAATTTAATCTATTAATTGGTCAGTATCAAGATAAGTTAAGTATTTCCAAGTTGAGTTATACAGGTAATGATGGTAATGATTACTGTGTGGTTTTATGTAAAGAAGTTAATGATGATTTTAAATCTTCAAGGCAAATCATTAGATATATTGTATATGGATATATAATATTTTTTATCTTTGCTGTATTATTTTTTGTTAGAAGTCTCTATAAAAAAGTAAAAGAACCTCTTATACTTTTAAATGATGCAATAGATGGTTTGGCAGAGAATAAAACCGATCAACTGATAAAATATACAGGTCCAAGAGAATTTGAAGAGATTTGTCATAGTTTTAATGATATGGCAATCAAATTAAATGAAACAGACAAAAAGCGTGTTGCGGCGGAGGAACAAAAGCAAAAGATGCTAGCAGACATTTCTCATGACTTAAAAACACCTATAACGGTAATCAAAGGCTATGCAAAAGCAATTACTGATAAAAAAGTTAATGAAAAAGAACTTAGTGAGTATCTTAATACCATATACAAAAAGTCAAATTCCCTTGCAGAGCTTATAAATACTTTTAGTGAATACAGTAAACTCGAAAGACCGGATTTCAAAATAAAGCCTACAAAAACAAACATTTGTGAATTTGCAAGAAATTATTTTATTGATAAATACAATGAACTTGAATTTCTTGGATTTGAACTTGATATACAAATATCAGATGAAAGTATTTATTGTATGGTGGATGTATTCGAAATGAAGCGTGTATTTGAAAATATTATCTCAAATACAGTTAAATATAACGAAAAAGGAAAATTGATAGCTTTTACCCTTAAGAAAACGGAGGGTAACTGTATTATTCATATTGGGGATAATGGAGTCGGTATACCTGATGATTTGAAGAAGAGTATTTTCAACCCATTTTCCATGGGTGATTCATCACGTAGTGAAGGTAAAAGCTCAGGACTAGGAATGGCTATAGTAGAGAAAATAATTATTGTACACAAAGGAACAATTAAGCTTTTAGAGAATCCTGTCCACGGGCTCAACGTTGTATATGAAATCACATTGCCACTTATAGAAGAGGAATAGAATCATGTTTATAAAAATAAATGGAATTACTATATTTTATAAAAAAAGCGGTCATGGTAAGCCGTTAATTATGCTTCATGGAAATGGTGAAACACATGAAATCTTCAATAGGTCTATTTCACTGCTGAATAAATATTTTACAGTGTATGCAATTGATTTTAGGGACCATGGAAATAGTTCAAAAGTAAGTGAATTGCATTACGATGACCATGCTGCAGATATATATGAATTCATTAATAAGTTTAATATCAAAAAACCTGTTTATTATGGATTCAGCGATGGGGGTATTGTAGGACTTATTCTTGCGTCACAATACACAGATTTATTCTCAAGACTTATTGTAAGTGGTCCTAACATTAATCCAAAAGGATTAAGAGCATATGCAAAAAATTTTATGAAATTAAAATATGCATTAACAAAGTCTCAAAAGGTAGAAATGATGTTAAAGGAACCGGATATACCCCTTTTTAATCTTTCAAAAATAGATATACCCACTAATATAACAGGAGGTAGCATTGATGTTATTTCAAGAAAACATCTTAAATTAATTCAAAGTAGCATAAGAAATAGTGTATTAAAAATTTTTAAATACCATACCCATAGCAGTTATATCGTCAACAGTGAAATCATAGGAAAATATATTATTGAGGTATGCAATAAATAAATATATTATAAGACCCATTAAATTGAGGTCTTTTTTTGGTTACTCATAATACATTAATTCTAATATTAAGAAATTTTAATGTAAAATTTAAGGTAAATTAATTTAGAGATGTTAAACTAGGTTTCAAAGTATGGAGGTAATTTAATGAAAGCATTAGCAGTAATAAAAAATTTTACATTGAATTATGCCAAGGAATCAAATATGTTTCCTAAGGAAAGATTAGAAAGAGCAAAACTTTTTACTGATAAGGAAAGTCAAAAAAGGTTTCTTATAGCAGAAGATTTAGCTTCCAAATTTACCGCCATGAACTTTGATATTCCGGTTACTCATTTTAGTGGAAGAGTAGGAGAAAAACCATATCTTAAGGAATATCCTAGTATTTCAGTAAGCCGTTCATATGCAGGTGATAACTTAGTTGTTGTTGCTGAACAGGATTACAATATTGGAGTTGACTGTGAAAAAATAAAAGACTTTGATAAAAATATGATTAAATATTTTTTTACACAGAATGAAAGAAAGTATATTGAATCATCAGAGTCCATGAATACTGCATTTGCTTTGTTATGGACGAGAAAAGAAAGTTATATAAAATGTATTGGAAGAGGAATTGACTATCCTATCAACACCATAGATGTAACACCAACAAAAAATACAGGTAAAATAAACAATATTAGACCTGTTTTCATAGATAATGATGAAATAGATAGTTGTTATATTAATAGTTATATAGTTGAAGATCTTGTTATATCAGTCTGTAGTGAGTGCGATGATGCTTTTCCTACAATAAAATCATATGAGGGAGTAATGATATGAATAAAACAATAATTGATTTTTTTGAAAAGACGGTAAGCTCTTATCCACAAAATACTGCTGTTGGTGATAAAGATGCAGAAATTACCTATAAAACTCTACAAGAAAAAGCACAAGGAATAGCTACTTCAATTGCAAATAATGGTTTTTTGAGAAAGCCAGTAGCAATATTGATGGAGCGTAACAGAAATGTTCCTATGGCAATGCTAGGGGTTTTGTATAGTGGCAATTTCTATGTAGTTTTAGATTCAGATTCACCCTTTGAAAGAATTGAAAAAATAATAGATGTTCTTTCACCAGTAGCAATAATATATGAAAAACAATTCAATGGAGTCGTTAGTAATTTTGATGATAAAGTTGTTAAGATAAATTTTGAAGATTCTATAAATATGCAAATTAATAATGGATTACTAACAAATATACGTTCACAAATGCTATCCACTGATCCAGCTTATTCCATATTTACATCGGGTTCAACAGGTAATCCGAAAGGTGCATTACTGACACATCTTAATGTAATAAGCTATATTGATTGGTTTATAACCTGTTTTAATATAGATGAGCAAACAATATTTGGTTCTCAAACACCGCTATATTTCAGTATGTCAGTAACTGATATGTTTGCTTCTTTATTTACAGGAAGTGCGTATCAAATGATTCCAAAAGAATATTTTGCATTTCCTGTAAAGCTTATAGAATATATGAATAATCGTAAGATCAATGTAATCTACTGGGTTCCAACAGCTTTAGGTATTATAGCAAAATTGGATTTATTTAAATACTGTAAACCTGATTATCTAAAAAAAGTGTTGTTTGCAGGGGAAGTCATGCCTATAAAGTATCTTAATTATTGGAAAAAATATTTTCCGAATCTAATGTATGCTAACCTCTTTGGACCTACAGAAACTACAGATATATGTGCATACTTTATTGTTAATCGTGAGTTTAAAGAAACCGAGACATTGCCAATTGGTAATGCTTGCAGTAACTGCAATTTGTTTGTTGTTGATGAAAAAGGAAACCAAGTATCAGGTGTAGCAGAGGGGGAACTCTATGTGTCAGGACCATTTATCGCGAGGGGATATTATGGAAATAGAGAAAAAACTAAAGAAGCATTCGTACAAAATCCTTTACACAATGAGTACCCCGAAATAGTTTACAAAACAGGTGACTTAGTCAGACAAAACATATACGGTGAGTTTGAATATTTAGGTCGTAAAGATTTCCAGATAAAACATATGGGATATCGTATTGAAATGGGAGAGATAGAGTCAGCTTTTGGAGCAGTTGCAGAAATAGACCTTGTTGTTTGTATCTATGACTTAGAAAATGACAAAATCATTTTAGCTTACGAAGGTAATGAACAGCTTGTAAAGATTCTTAGAGTTACGGCAGAGAAGTCACTACCAGAATACATGCGTCCCCATGAGTATAAAGCCTTCGATATTTTTCCAAAAAATGCTAATGGGAAAATTGATAGAAAACTAATAAAAAATATAATTTTAGAATAAAGGAGTTTAAAAAAATGGAAAAAATATATGAAATATTATCTAAGATAATTCCAGGAAAAGATTATAAAAATGCAACAAATCTCGTAGACGGGAAGATATTAACTTCACTAAATATTGCAAGACTTGTAGCGATGCTAAATGATGAATTTGATATTGAAATTACACCTATCCATCTTATTCCAGATAATTTCAATTCAGTAGAGAGTATCTATAAATTAGTAGTATCACTTGATGGAGAATAATAGGTATGCCATATCAAATACTTATTTTCCTTGGGGTTTTTACAATTGTTACTACTGTTGTTTACGCTGTTTGTCCAAGCAAACAGCGTTACATCGCACTGCTTATATCAAGTCTTGCTTTTTATGGATTTTATTGCGGATTTGGAACAATATTTCTTATAACAACTGTTGTTGCATCTTATTTGGCAGCAATAAAGATAAATAAGATTTCTGACAAATATAGTCTTGCAGGGCTTCCCAAAAAAGAAAGGAAAGCGTTAAAGGCTAAAATCAAAAAGGAAAAAAGATTAGTTTTAATTATATATGTGATTGTTAATATCGGGATTTTATTGACATTAAAGTATTTTAATTTCTTTGCATCGTCAAGTGCAGTATTTCTAAAATTATTAGGTATAACAGTATCAACTCCAGTAATAAATATTGCTCTTCCTCTTGGGATATCCTATTACTCATTAAATGCAATAAGTTATGTAGTTGATGTATTAAGAGGTAAGTATGTAGCAGAAAAAAATATCCTCAAGACAGCTTTGTTCATAAGTTTTTTTCCACAGTTGCATGAAGGACCATTCGGTAGATATGATGATCTAATGCCTCAATTGACAAGTGGGAAACAGATAAATGCCGATAATCTTTTTAATGGGATTGGACGTATGATTTGGGGACTGTTTAAAATATTTATGGTTGCAAATCGTGCTGCGATTATTTCAGACGAAGTATTTAAGAATTATACTAATTACGGTGGTTTCACTATTATTATTGGTATAATTGCTTATACAATACAGCTTTATGCGGAGTTCTCAGGATATATAGATATTGCGACTGGTATAGCTAATATATTTGGTATTAAATTAGCTAAAAATTTCGATATGCCTTTCTTAGCAAGGAATGTAGGTGATTTCTGGAGAAGATGGCATATTTCGCTTGGCAGCTGGTTTCGTGATTATATATTTTATCCTGTATCAACTTCCAAATTATTGACTAAACTTATTAAGAATATGAAACCTTCTTTAGCGAATACAGTGATATTAATCATCCCACTTTTCTGTGTTTGGTTTTTGACAGGATTATGGCATGGCGCAAGTTCAAAATATATTGCTTATGGGCTCTATTATTTTGTACTTATGATAATATTTAATCTGCTTTCTCCTGTATTTGAAAAAATATTAACTAAATATAATGTAAACACTGATAATAAGGTCATTAATCTGTTTAGAATTATTAAAACACTTGTACTGGTAGGAATAGGTATGCTTATGTTTAGAGCAGAGAATTTAACTATATTTTCTCAAATATTTAGATCTGTTTTTAGGAGAGGTTCAGAATTTCAATTTTATAGTATTATAGAACCTAAAGATTTTATTGCTTTAGTTATTTCATTTATCATAATATTAATTTCTGTAATTATTAAATTAAAAGATATTAATATTGAAAGTAGATTTGAAAGAGTTTCTACTTATAAAAAATATTGGATTTGTTTTACTGCTCTTTGTTTAGTATTAATTTTTGGTGCTTATGGATTAGGTTATGTTCCACCTGACCCTATATACGGAGGTTTCTGATGAAAAAATTTATTGGTATAATTTGTTGTTTTATGATTACAGTCGTTCTGTATATATATATATGTGTTGTTGTTTCACCAAAGTCAATTGAAGATTCTGGTGGTACTAGTTATTATAGAGGAATGGGTTTTCTTGCAGAACCAAAAAATTCAATTGATGTTATGGTGTATGGAAACTCCGATGTATATTCAGGTTTTTCCCCTGCAAAATTGTTTGATGAGTATGGATATACATCCTATACTTCTGGGACAGCATTGCAAACAATAGGTGTGATAAATCATTTACTTAAGCGAACTATAAAAACTCAGACACCGAAAGTTGTTGTTCTTGATGTAGACTGTCTATATGAGAAATTGAAGTTTGTTGATAATACTAATTTATTATTAGCTCCATTTACTTTCCATGCAAGGTGGAAGGAAATAAATTCTCGTGATTTTTATACCATGCCAGATAGAACAAAAAAGTATGATATATCCAAAGGTTATGTGTATTCAGATAAAGTTTATAAATTCGAGAATATAAATTACATGGGAAATGAAAATGCAAGACCATTACCTGTACCTAGACGTAATTTAAAACAACTTGAATATTTTATTGATACTTGCAAAAACAACGACATAGAGATTATATTAATAGAATTACCAAGTGCAACTTCATGGAATTTTGCAAAACATAATTTTATTGAGAAGTATTCAAGGGATAGAGATATTCCATTTATAGATATGAATGTAAAAGATAGCAATTTTAATATTAATTATTCAAGGGATTTTCGTGATAATGGAGATCATCTAAATGTTAATGGTGCTGAAAAAGCTACATTGCTTATTGGAGAATATCTAAGTAAAAATTATAATATGTTTTTGACTGATAAACGTAATCATAGTGATTATGCATATTGGAAGGATGTTGTTGATAATTATATTAAAAATAAAAGCTAATATTGTTTTCATGGTGCCGTGTTAAGAAAATTTAAGATTGAATTTAAGTTAAATTAAACTCTCCTTGATATAATACAAGAAATTAAAGTAGTTATGCTACAAATAATATAAAAAGGAGACAGACATCATGAGAACAAAATTATTGAATCCATATTTTAAAAAGATATCGGATGAACATAATATTAGTGGAAAACCAGCGAGTTATGGTAGTATTGCAATAAAGGTTTTATTTTTCTTATTACTTACTGGAGCAGGGGTATGTGCCTATGTTTTTAATGTTGTTCCAGAAGAATATATAAATTATGCATTGATAGGTGCAGGTGTTATAACAATGATAACATCGTTAATCAATTTTTTTAATCCAAAAGGTACACCCATTTTTGGTTCTTTATTCTGCATAGCAGAAGGTTTTTTAGTTGGTTGGTTATGCCAAGTGTATTCTGTTTTCTATTATGGAGTAGTTCCTATAGCAATTGGAGTAACATTTGTTGTAATTTTAGTAATGCTTTTTCTATATGCGACTAGGATCATTAAAGTGGGACAGCGCTTTAGAGCAGTCGTAAGTACATTATTTTTAACTTCATTCATACTTTATGGTCTTGTATTTGTAAGTTCTTTTTTCACAAATGCAATAACTTCTCTTGTATGGGGAAACAGTGGATTTGGTATTGCTATTTCAGCAGGTGCTCTATTACTTGCTGCTCTTAATCTTGTTGTTGATTATGATAATATAGCACAATGTGTTAAAAACAAATATTCCAATAGATATGAATGGTCATTAGCCTTTGGTCTTGTGATGACTATTATCTTGATTTTTATCCGTGTGCTTAGATTGTTATCAAAAATTATGAGTAAAGGAAATGATTAAACATGTTATCAGTAATTGTAACTTTAATATATTTGGCTTGTTTAGGTTTATTATTTTGTTTTATGGGAAGAAAATTATTCTATCCATTATTGAATATAGGATGCTTCTTTGGCGGAATAGCTATTGGCTTTTCTCTATTTGATACTACTTTAGGAGCTGTAATTAGTGGTGTAGTACTTGGGATTATATTCGCTTTGTTAACTAAATTCTTGTATAAGACTTCTCTTGCATTATCAGGTGCTGTATTAGGATTTTTGATTTCATTTATGGTTGTTAACCATTATGTGACGATAGAAGAACCTTTAAATTATATTATATGTATATCAGTTGGACTTGTTTTTGCAATTCTGTTTGTTGTAAAAAGTGATCTGTTTATTATTATAAGTACATCGTGTACTGGAGCATCTTTGCTTGGAACAATTGGAGTGTTCTTATTCCAGAATTACAACAATTTATCTAATTATGTATATGCAGATGGTTTTATAGCTACTGCCACACATTTAAATGAATATCTGATGGGTAGTTTCAGTAAAGATAATTCTATAGTGATTAGCATAGTAACAGTAATTGTTTTTATAATGGGATTTATTGCACAGAATAGTAAAGAGAAAAAATAAGGAATGTTATGAGATATTGATACATATGGATGAATGGTTTGTATGATTTATGGAATAGTTATAGTAGTACTTATCCGTTCATCCATATGTTATTTTGTTTGTCATATTAATATATTAATCTCTTTCAACAATTGGTATAAATAGAGTTGTTAATATTCCATTTATAATCGTAACTATAGCTAATAGTATTATTCCTATAATCTCATGTTCATAAAACCATGATTTAAATGATAAAAACATAATGATTACTATAATTAAATATGGAAAATTAGTCCAATAGGGCATTCCTACTTTTTTATCACAGAAAGGACA
The DNA here is from genome assembly GCF_027923465.1 of Vallitalea longa. NCBI lineage: Bacteria > Bacillati > Bacillota > Clostridia > Lachnospirales > Vallitaleaceae > Vallitalea > Vallitalea longa. The sequence continues at coordinate 120,366 of NZ_BRLB01000008.1, read as the reverse complement.
TTTTTTTGAGTATCTAGGGTCTATTGAAATTTTTATCTTAAAAGATAGTTCTTTACCACAGTAGGGGCAAATATCTTTTTTCATATTATTTCACTCCTATATTATTTTTTAAAACCAAATTCTTATATTATCATTTGTAATCCGTATATCTGGTGATGGATGATTTTCATTCCAATATCTCCATTGTGCTGGTATTGATTTTTTTATAGGGTCTTCTTTTCGAGCATCAACTAGAGTATTATTACTATTGATTTTAAATTCGAAATTTTCTATATACCCATTATTGTCAATTGATACTGATGTTTCACTAAATCCTTTAATTTCTTTTAACTCTTTTTGGGTTTTATATCCACCTAGAATATTAAAAAATGCTCCTATTTTTTGTGGCTTTTCTATGAAACTAGCTGCTGTTATTCCAGTATTTAAAATATCAGGTAAACCTGTATTGTCATTATTCAATATACTTTTACCACTTTCTGGTGCTATATTACCTAAGGCTGCTAAAACATTGTATGGTGGAGGCAAAAATCCTGTTACTGTAAACAATACATTAGTACCAGTTCTTGATTTATGTAAATCTTTTTGTGTTATTGATATTTTAGTCTTTATTTTACTGCTTTCATAATCATATTGACTAACATATTTTCCATCTTCATCTTGTGAATAATACAATCCAGTATATTCGTCTTTTTGTCGTATAATATCTATAGTTCTTAAAACAGCAAGCATTTCATCTTCTTTATTCTCTTGTGTTGTATAATAAGCATAAACTCCTTTTAATCCAATAACATTATTCAAGTCTGAAGAAGATAATATATCTGTATCCTGTAAGTCAGCATCTTTTTTACATTGTTCACTAGGGTCTATATAATTTACAGGGTTATTTTTTACGTATGTATAAATGGGGTCATCACTTCTGTAACTAGCTTCTTGAATAAACATATTATCTTTTAATTCATTTCTTCCAATCATACGAGTAAACCTTTGTAGTTGCTTAATTCTATCATCGTAATATTGAGTCTTTTTCCCAGATGTTTCCGAGTAATTTTTATTATTTATATGAATTTCATTGTTATCGATGAAATTCTTTAAATGTGGTATTTTACTAGGAAATTTATCAAAAAATTCCCCAAAATATTGTTTGATAATACTGTTAGTGTTAATATTTTTTATATTAGATTTTGTTTTATCCGTATCCATACTTATTGAATTAATGGTTGTAGCTGATACACCATTAAGAAGATTATCTATTTGATGTTGGCTATTACTATATTCAGTTATTGCTTCATTAATAAATTTGCTTGTGTTATAAGTATGTTCAATAGTATTTTGGAAATCACTTAGTATAGTATTGAGTTGTTCGTTTATATTATCTCTTCTTGTAATATGGGTGTCAATAGAATTCTTAATTGTTTTAAAACTATTAAATATACAGTCTATTCTTTTGGCTATTTCTATTATATCATTTTCTTTATCAGATAAATTAGTTAAGTCATATTTATACATTGTAATCTACTCCCTTCCTCTTTTAATTTTATATCTTTATTAATTAATTTTCAATAAATCCTGACGAACGACATGATATATAGGATAAAATGCATTTTTTAGTATATATTATTCACTATGTGTATCTTGAAATCCTATTTTAGAATATTCTATAATGGTTAATTTATAGTACTAATAGATTAAGACTAATAAATATGGTATAATCAAAAGATAAAACATTAATACTAAATAAGATTTTATCTACATGAAATAATTAAGAAAATCTAGTAAATCAACATAAGGAAGACAAAATGGATACAATAATATACGCACTAATAGTAATAGTTATCGCAGCTATATTAATAAAAATATTTACAAGTAAAGTTTCGCAAAACAAAAAAAATGATTATTCAACAGTTTACAAAGACGTTGACAGCATATTAACTAAAGCAGAATTGAAATTCTATAATACATTATACGATGTGTGTATTGACCTTGATGTTACTCTTTTTACTAAAGTTAGAGTAGCAGATATAGTGAAAGTCAAAAGTAAAGATGATTACATGTCATATTTTAATAAGATCTGCTCTAAACATATTGATTTCGTTATATGTGATAACAGAACATTAAAACCAATAATATGCTTAGAATTAGACGATAGTTCACATAACAGAAAAGATAGGATAGAAAGAGATAAATTCATTAATGAAGTATTGACAAGCATAGGTTATGGAGTGATACATATACCATGTAAATATAAATATGATAAAGAAGCGATCGAATCAAAATTAGAGGAAGCATTAAATAATCACTAAAATTAATAAGTAAGCATTAATAAGATATCTCCTAAATTATTAGGGGATTCTTTGCGTTTGCCGTAAAATTTTCTAAGAAATAGCTTATAAGTATCTAATTGCAGGATATATTAATTTAATATTTAGTAAATAGTAATATATAAAAACATTTGATAATAGATATTTTTATTGACATTGAGATAAATACGTTATATTATTATATTAATAACACCAGTGGAGAAATTAATATAATATATGTATAAAAAAGTAAATATTATTAAGTAATATTGTTGAAATATTACAAAAATAATTATCATAATGAAATATGGAGAATGTGATATGGAAAATAATAAGCTAGATCAAGGTTATATTAAGAAAAAAAATTTACACTTGGTACTAAAACTCATTAAAACTAATAAGTCTATTTCAAGAGCGGATATTGTTAAGATGACTAATATGAGTCCTACGTCTGTCAGTAGAATCGTCGGGAACTTAATTGATTTAGGTCTAGTTAGAGAAACAGAAACATATTCTAAAGGTGTTGGACGGAAAGCAATTTTGCTGGAGATTAACTTGAAATCAATTCTTACAGTAGGAGCGTATATAAACAAACATATAGTAAAAGCAGGAATAGTTGATTTTGGAGGAGGAATTCTTTATGAAGAAAAGATAGAATCCGAAATAGATAAACTTTCTTACGATAAAATAATTAATATTGTTTGTGAACTTATTAAAAAAGTTATTAATAATTCTGGTGTGGATGAATCAAAGATTGTAGGACTGGGAATAAGTCTACCAGGAATTATTGATTATAGTACTGGAAATGTTCTTATGTCAACTCAGCTTAAATGGAAAGATATACAACTAGGCAGATGTGTTGAGGAAAAACTTGGAATAAAGACCATAGTTGATAATGATGTTAAAGTGGAAGCGTTAGCGGAAAGTATTTATGGAGTTGGAAAGAATATAGAAAAGTTAGCCCTTATTTCTTTCGGGAGAGGTGTAGGCTCGGCACTTATAGTAGGTGGAAATATATTTAGAGGAACAACAAATATAGCTGGTGAAATAGGACATACGACAATTGACCCTAATGGAGCCCTTTGTCCTTGCGGTAGAAGAGGTTGCTTACAAACGTTTATTATTGAGGATAACATAATAGCTGAAGCGAATAAAGTAAAGAAAACTAATAGTTTATTAGAAGTTTTTGAATATGCACATAATGGTGAACAATGGGCTGTAAGTATAATTGACAGGTGTCTTACATATATGTGTATAACTATCAACACAGTTATATGTATGTATAATCCTGATACAGTCGTTATCAAAGGAAGCCTAATAAAAGCATTTCCTGATATGCCTAGATTAGTTGAAGAAAAGTTAGAAAATCTTACATGGGATCAGTTAAAAGGCAGTTTTCAAATCTTACAATCACAATTAGGTAGTAAAGCTCATATTGTTGGAGGTGCAACTTTAGCACTAAACACATTTTGTGATTTTGACTAAATAGTAAATTTCCCACTATCTAATAAAAGATGTGGAGAATCTATTATAAAAGTAAATTTTATTTTTTATCTAAAATCTGTTCAAAAGAAGAAGGAGGATTTAAATGAGAAATTTAAAAAAATGTATTGGGGTTTTATTAGTTATCAGTATGATATTTTCTATTGGGGGATGTAAAAGTACATCAAAAACGTCATCAGGTAATGTAACAACAATATCATTCTGGCATGTCTGGAATGGAAGTGAAGGTGAAATGTTACAAGAAATAGTAGATGATTTCAATAATTCACAATCTGAAATAAAAGTAGAAGTTCTTGAAAATGCAACTACAGAGAAGCAATTAACAGCAATAACTGGCGGTAATCCTCCAGATGTAGGTTACTTGGTTGATTACAGAATATCTAAGTTGGCTAGTATAGGAGCATTAACAGAGTTAGATTCAATGATAGAAGAAAACAAAATGGATTCTGCTAATTGTGTACCCGAATTATGGAACTTAGGAAATTATGGGGGAAAACAATATGGTATTCCTTATACTATGGATTCATATATGCTTTATTATAACAAAGACCTATTAGAAGAAGTGGGACTTACTGAGCCACCAAAAACTACAAGCGAGTTATTTGAATATGCTGAGAAATTAACTAAGTTAGATAAGAATGGTGAATATACGCAACTAGGTTTTATTTCTGATATACCTTGGATAGATATATTGAATTGGGCTTTTGTATATGGTGCAGATTTTTATGATAGTGAAAATGATAAATTAACTTGTGATAGTCAGAGTAATATTGATGCTCTTAATTTCAAGCTAAGAAGTTATCAAGAACCTTATGAAGCAGAAAAAGTAAGAAAATTCAAGAGTGGATTTGGTAAATATATGTCTCCTAATAATCCTTTCTTCCAAAATCAGTTAGCTTTGGATGTAGAGGGTCAATGGTTCACAACATTTATTGATAAATATGCTCCTGATATCAATTATGGTATTGCTCCAATGCCTTATCCAGATGGTAGACCAGAGTTAGCTAATGGAGGACAGCTACAAGGGGGAATGTTGTATGTTCCAAAAGGCAGTAAAAAACAGGAAGCAGCTTTTAAATTCATAGATTATCTAGTATCTGATGAACCATATATGAAATTCTGTGCTGGAAAAGGAAGTATTCCAACTACATACTCAGCATTGGATAATCCTAAATTCCTAGAATTGGCACCAGCTCTTGAACCTTTTGTTGAAATAGCAAAAAATGGTAATGCACATGCTTTCCCATGTATACCTTTTGCAAAAGAATATTGTGATGAGCTTAATCTACAAGAAGAGAAATTCTATAGTTTTGAAGTTACAGCAGAAGAAGCTATGGCTAATGTAGTTAAGAAGATTAAACCATTAGTTGATGAATGGGTTAAAACTAGATAAGTATATTTATAAAAGAGGTGTGAGAATGAAAAGAAATTATGAAAAAGTCAAAGCATATTCTGCATCAAGAAATCAAAAAAAACTAGCTATTGTATTTTTAACGCCTTGGATTATAGGATTTATAGCATTTAATTTATATCCCATAGTAACAACATTCTGTTATAGTTTTACAAAATATAATTTATTTCAAGCTCCACAATGGGTAGGTTTAAAAAATTATTTTACTTTATTTACGAGCCATGAATTTTATTTATCTTTATTCAATACTTTATATTATGTGATTTTCGGAGTAGGTCTGCAGTTGATATTGGCACTAGCTACTGCAATATTACTTAACCTGAATGTAAAAGGGAAAAGTATATTTAGGTCAATTTATTTTATACCTTCTCTTATGCCACCAGTTGCAGCTTCATTATTATGGGTATGGTTATTAAATCCAAAGTATGGACTTATTAATACTTTTTTAAGATTTCTTCATCTTAATGAACCATTATGGCTTATATCTGCTGAATGGACAAAGCCGGCTATCATATTGATGTCCTTATGGGGAATAGGAAGTACAATGGTTATATTCCTAGCAGGGCTTGGAGATATACCTCATGTTTATTATGAAGCAGTTGAAATAGATGGAGGGGGAGCTTGGAGTAAATTCAAGAACGTGACATGGCCTATGCTAAGTTCTATAACTTTTTTCCAGCTTATAAGTGGAATGATTGCAGGATTTAATATCTTTACTCAAACGTATATTATTTCCCAAGCAGCCGCCGATAAATCTTCTCTTGGTGGTATTAAAAATTCGTTGCTTTTCTTTGCAGTAAATATATATCAAGAAGGTTTTTCATATTTGAAATTTGGATATGCAAGTGCATTAGCATGGATTATGTTGTTGATTATACTAATTTTTACATTAATAATCTTTAAAACTTCCAAAAAATGGGTTTACTATAGAGGAGAGTGAAAAAAGTGGTTATTTCAAAGAAAAGAAAATTCTTACAGTATTTTTTGTTATGTTTGGTAGGCGCATTTTTCCTATTCCCATTTTTATGGCTTCTTGATACGTCTTTGAAAAATGATGCTCAAATTTTTAAATTCCCACCTGATTGGATTCCTAATCCAGTTATGTTTTCTAATTATAAAGATGCATTACATGCTATACCTTTTTTGCATTACACAGGAAATACAGTCAAAATAGTTTTCTTTGCTGTATTAGGGAATCTTATTTCAGCACCAATGATAGGATATGCTTTTGCTAAATTACATTGGCGTGGTAGGAATAAAGTATTTATTTTGGTACTTGCTACAATGATGTTACCTTTCCAAGTAACGATGATTCCTCTCTACAGCATGTATGTTAAATTAGGATGGATAAATACTATAGCACCTTTGGTTGTTCCTGATTTTTTTGGTAAAGCATTTTTTATTTTTTTAATGAGACAGTTTTTTCTAACGATACCTGAGGAGATGTCACAAGCGGCTAGAATCGATGGGGCATCAGAGTTTCGAATATATTGGAATATATGTTTACCATTAGCGAAACCAGCAGTTGTATCAGTGGGATTATTCGCTTTCATCTGGTCGTGGACAGATTTTCTTGGACCTTTAATTTTTCTAACACAAAGCGATAAATGGACTATATCAATAGGATTAAGTCAATTTACAACTTCTCATGGATTAGATTGGAAATTATTGATGGCGGGAGCGACTATGTTTATGCTTCCGATGATCATACTTTTTTTCATCATGCAAAAAACTTTTATCCAAGGAATAAATACTTCTGGATTAAAAGAATAGATCAAAAAATTTTTTTCAATAATTTACTAACCTTGAATCGTGAATTTAATTTAATATATTGCAAATACTAATATAGAATTCCTAAGATATTTATGAATTTCATTTGATGTTTTTTTGAAATAAATAAGAGAATAAATAATTTATATACTTAATGAAAACATCAATTGGTATCTTCGAAAAAACTATAATAAACAACACAACCAGAGGTGAGTATATTGAAAAAGAATACAATAAGGGCAATAGTATTGGCTTTAGGATTATGTTTATTTTCTTTTGTAGGATGTAAAAATGATAATGATGCAGATCCATCTAATCCTAACACACCTAACCAAGAAAATAATAATATAATCGAAGAGAATAATGAAATGAACGGAAATCAGAACATGAACGAAAACCAAAACATGAATGGTGGAAATATGAATGGTGGAAATATGTAATTAAATCAATGTTAGTATTAACTGAATATAACTTTTATATAACCATTCATAAAGAATGGATAATAATTCTTTAGTAGAATATATTATCCATTTTTCTATTTTAATTATTATTTTCTAGATATGGGTATTTACCTCTTTTAATAAAGGTAGTATGGAGATATTTTTTTGAAGTACTAGACAGAGGTTCCCCCAAAAATTCATCATATATCTGTTTCATAACAGGATTGTCATAGGATTTTCTGATTTTACTGTCTTTATCAATATTATATAGTGTATCTGCTCTGTTATGTCTATAATCCAAAGATATCTTTTTATGGTCTTTACCACCTAATATAGGCTGTCCACCACCGCCAACACAGCCGCCTGGACAGGCCATGACTTCCATATAATCAAAAGGTTTTTCACCGCTGAGGTGTCGTGTTAATGCTTTCTTGGCATTACCAGTACCATGTGCTATAGCAATTCTAAGAGTTGTGTCGCCAAAAGTGACTTTGCCATATTTTAAGCCTTTTTGCCCTCTTGCTTTTTCATATTCTGGAACACCTATTTCTTCTCCTGTCATAAAATAATGAGCAGTTCTGACTGCTGCCTCTAATACTCCTCCTGTTGCACCAAAAATAGTACCTGCACTACTGAATTGATTAAAAGGTTCATCATATTCACTATCAGGTAAACTATTGAATTTTATACCTACAGATCGTATCATTCGGGATAATTCTCTGGTTGTTAATACATAGTCAACATTTCTATAGCCATCTGAAGTCATTTCTGGTCTTGCAGCTTCGAATTTCTTAGCAGTACATGGCATAATGGCCACATTAACGATTTTTTCAGGATCAATATTATATTTTTTAGCATACCATGTTTTGGTTAGAGCACCACACATTTCGTGAGGAGATTTACAAGTTGATAGATTATGAAGCATATCCGGATAAAAATGTTCTGCAAATTTTACCCAAGCAGGGCAGCAAGAAGAAAGAAGAGGTAACATATCTGGATGTTTAGTAACCCTTTCTTTTAATTCACTTGCTTCTTCCATTATGGTAAGGTCTGCTGTTACATCAGTAGCAAATACTTTATCAAAACCTAATCTATTAAGTGCTGTTACAAGTTTCCCTCTGACCATAGTACCTACAGGAAGGTTGAAGTCTTCTCCTATTGTAACTTGTATAGAAGGAGCTGTCTGAGCTATAACGTGTTTATCAGGATCATTTAGAACTTTCCAGACATCATCTATATTCTCTTTAGCTGTCAAAGAACCTGTAGGACAGGCAATTATACATTGACCACAAGTTATACAAGTAACTTCTGATAGATCTTTTTTGAAACTTGGAGCAATAACTGTATTAAGACCTCTATTTAGAGGAGAGTATACGTTGCACTCTTGAATTTTATTACAGATAGCCATGCATCTTCTGCAATTTATGCATTTATTGTAATCTCTTTGAATAAAATTATTATCGTTATGGAATCCGTAATCAGGCATTTCACCTGTATATGGTATATCTCTGATTCCTAAGCTATCAGCAATGTTTTGTAATTCACAGTTAAGGTTACGAATGCATGTCAGACATTCTCTATGGTGATTGGATAAAATCAAGGTAACAGCAGTTCTTCTTGCGTCCATGACTTTTTTTGTATTGGTTTTTACTCTAAGGCCATCTCTAACTGGATAAACACAAGATGGTTGTAAGGCTCTTACGCCTTCTATTTCTACAACACATACACGACAAGCTCCTATTTCATTTATATCCTTAAGATAGCAAAGGCTTGGTATATCAATATCAACTAATCTGGCAGCTTCTAATACAGTCATTCCCATGGGAACTTCATAAGGTCTACCGTCAAAATATATAGTAATAAGTTTTTCTTTTAAGTCTTTTTCTTCTTTTTCACGAATATTTTCCACTATATTTGACTCCTTTCCACTTTATCGTTTATATATAGCATCAACAGGACATTTCGGTATACACGCTCCACATTTTATACATATATCTTGATGTATATGGTAAGGAGGTTTTTTACGTTCACCTGTTATAGCGTCTACAGGGCAGACTTTTGCACATATTCCACAGGCAATACATTTATCATCAGAAATAACTACTCTAAGGAGTGAATTACATACTCCTGAAGGACAACGTTTTTCCTTGATATGGGCCATATATTCATCTTCAAAATAATTAAGTGAACTGAGTATAGGGTTTGGAGCAGTTTGACCTAGTCCGCATAATGAGCTGTTTTTAATATTGACACTTAGGTCTTTTAAGATGTCTATGTCTTCTATACTGCCTTTACCTTGTGTAATACGCTCTAGTATTTCAAGAAGTCTCTTGGTACCTATTCTGCAAGGTACACATTTTCCGCAGGATTCGTCTGTTGCAAATTCAAGGTAAAATCTAGCTATATCAACCATACAGTCAGATTCATCCATCACAATCATACCTCCAGAACCCATCATTGAGCCTATATCTGTTAATGATTTAAAATCGATTTTAGTATCTAGATGAGATTCAGGGATACATCCTCCTGAGGGACCTCCAGTTTGTACTGCTTTGAATTTCTTACCACCTGGGATTCCGCCACCGATATCATATATTATAGTTCTTAATGTAGTTCCCATAGGGACTTCAATAAGACCAGTATTATTGATTTGTCCCGCTAGTGCAAATACTTTAGTTCCCTTACTATCCTCTGTTCCTATACTGCTGTACCAATCAGCGCCTTTTAATAGAATTATAGGTATGTTGGCATAGGTTTCCACATTATTGATAAGTGTTGGGTTTTCCCATAATCCCACTTCTGCGGGGAAAGGTGGTCGTGGTCTAGGTTCTCCTCTTAACCCCATTATCGAAGATATAAGAGCTGTTTCTTCACCACAAACAAAAGCTCCTGCACCTAATCTGATATCAAGGTCAAAATTGAAATCTGTTCCCAAGATATTATCTCCTAATAAGCCTGCTTTTTTGGCTTGTTCCAAAGCGATTGAAAGACGATCTACAGCAATAGGATATTCAGCCCTAACATAAATAAAACCTTGATCTGCTCCTATACAGTAGCCAGCTATTAACATTGCTTCAATGATACTATGGGGATCACCTTCTAATATTGACCTGTCCATAAATGCACCGGGGTCACCTTCATCAGCATTGCAGACTATATATTTTTTATCATTCTCATAAGCACGAGCGAATTCCCATTTTTTGCCGGTAGGAAATCCTCCACCACCTCTTCCTCTAAGACCTGATTGTTTAACTTGTTCAATAATATTAGTAGGTTCAGTTTTATTATCTAAGATATTAGCAATAGACTCATATCCGTTCATGGCAATATATTCATATATGTTTTCAGGGTCAATAATACCGCAGTTCCTTAGAGCGATTCTTTGTTGATGATTGAAGAAATCCAAGTCATCTATTTTTTCTTGAATCCTATCTGTAGATGGACTTTTATATAATAGATGTTCAACAACTTTATTATTTTTTATATGTTCTTCTAATATATCATCAACATCTTCTTCTTTTACATGACAATAGAATGTACGGTCAGGATGTACGACAATTATGGGACCAAGTTTGCAAAAACCAAAACAACCTGTTTTGAAGACTTTTACTTTGTCTTGTAATTTGTGTTTCTTTATTTCATGTTCTAATTTTCTTAGTATTTTCTGGCTGTTGGAGGATGTACAGCCTGTACCAGAACATACGAGTATATGATATTTGTTAATCTCTTTATCAATAGTAGTATCTTTCAACCTAATAGTTAGTTTTTTATAATATTGTTGCCTGATTCTGTTTAACTCAGGAATGGAATTGATAATATTAATGTCCATAGGCTCATCTCCTTAAGAATTTTTTGTGTATTTATGAATTATTGAAGGTATATCTGAGGGAGATAAACGCCCATATACATCATCATTGATAGTTATAACTGGTGCAAGACCGCATGCTCCTATACATCTGGTTGCTTTTAATGTAAATAGATTGTTATGAGTGGTTTCCCCAACATCTAATCCCAATTCTTCTTTTATTGCTTCTAAAATGTCAGCGGCGCCTTTAACATAACAGGCAGTTCCTAGACAAACACTTATTGTATATTTACCTGTAGGTTCTTGAGAAAATAGTGAATAGAAGCTTACGACTCCATTGATTGTAGATATGGGAATATCCATTTTTTCAGAAATATAGGATTGGACTTTTATAGGAAGATAGCCGAAGATATCTTGAGCTTTTTTTAGAATATAAATGAGCATTCCTTTCTTGTCTTTATATTTTTCAATTATCTGATTCAATTCTTCATAATTCTCAGTTTCATTTTTATCTATTGTTATTTCCAATTTTCATACCTCCTTATTATAGATACATTATTAATGTTAGGCTGTACAAAAAAATGGAATTTTATTCTTATAAAATGGAAAGGGTTACTTAATTTGGGTATTATATTAATTGATTAATAAATCAACAATTAGTTATTATCTATTACAATATAGGACAATTTTCTCATAACAATTTTTGGTACTTAAGTATTATTATGACATTGATTTGTAATATTACTGACTTTAGATTAAATTGTGATTATCTCATTAAAGCTTGATTTATAGGGATATAACTGTTGTTTTAATGAAATAAATTGTTTGTAAAAGGTAATTAACTTTACATATAATAGTAATATTAAATTCATAATTTGGACATATTTATATGTTACGATAATTGTGTAGAAACTACCCCCCCTTTTATTTATATATAAAAACTTTTAACCTATCCGCCGTGGATAGGTTTTTTTTGATATTTTATTCAAATTAGGAATATGATATAATAAAATAATTCTCAGAACCAGATAATTAAAACAGTTTTAGAAGCAAAACATATATCAGAAATAATAGCAAAAGAGGCAAAAATATTATATGACCAGACGAAAATAGATGGAGATGACTTACATAAAGTATTATTAGCGATAGCTAATATATTTGAGTATTTGAATAGAAAATATGGAAATGATGAAAAATTAGAACAGGAGGTGTTTAACATGACCAGAACTTTGTTCCAACGGTAGAAGAAAAAGGTAAAAAGTTAGGAAGAAAAGAAGGAAGAAAAGAAGGAATAAAAGAAGTAGCAAAGAGGATGTTGATAAAGGGTATGGACATAGAATTGATAGCACAAATTACAGGTTTAGATATAAAAACTATAAAAGGTTTAGACGATGAATAGGAGGTAATTGATAAGAATTACCTCCTTTTTATTTGTTCTCATCTTTTTAAACATATGAAATAGGAGCGTTTTCATATGCACTAAGGACTTTCCTAACGACAAATCGGTTTTGCAAAACGAGGCGTAGCTTCTTTTGTTCATATAATTGACAAAATCTATAACATAAATCATAATAATGATAATAAAACTTTTAGAAACGATATTAAGGAGCATAATATGAGATTAAGAAATGTTAAAGATTCAGATAAAAAGATTTCCATTCATCCAAAGGTTGTAAAAAACGAAAAGAACTACAAGGGTAAATGGAATAAGATATTTAACAATGATAATCCTATACATATAGAGATTGGAATGGGTAAGGGTAAGTTCATAACAACATTAGCAAAAAATAACCCCAATATTAACTATATAGGGTTTGAGAAATTTACTAAAGTATTAGTAAGAGCCTTAAAGAATTTAGAGGAGGAAGATCTTAGAAATGTTTTAGTTATCAGAATGGATGCAGAGGAAATACTTGATGTATTTCAAGAAGGTGAGATTGATAGAATATATCTTAACTTTTCTGATCCATGGCCAAAAGACAGACATGATAAAAGAAGACTGACTCATCATAACTTCTTAGAAAAATATGAGAAAATATTATCACCTGATGGAAGAATATGTTTTAAAACGGATAATAAGGATTTATTCGAATTTTCTCTTGAGGAGATTGAAAAATATGGCTGGAAAGTTGAAAAGGTGACCAGAGATTTACACAGTAATGATAATGGAGAAGATAATATTATGACTGAATATGAAGAAAAATTTGTTAGTATGGGGATACCTATTTCTAGGCTCGAAGCTGTTAAAGAAAGATTAAGTTAGTAATTAAATTATTAAATAACGGCAAAAATATTAATTAATGTATCATTACAATAAGGAGGGCATAGGTATGAAAAGCAAGGTAAAGGTAAAAAGGGATGAGAAATTAGGAAGAACATTTATTGATTTTTTCAAGTTGAAAGACAAAGATAAAAAAGATTATAGATTCGATGTGTTAAATATTTTATTAAGAGACCAAGACCTATTAGTTATGATTAATACTAATCTATGTTGTACTGTAGATAATAGTGTACCAAGAGATAATATTAGAGTAATCGAAAAATACGTTAAGGACAAAGGTTTTAAAAATATTGTTATACCTATAGAAAATACCAATAAAAAATCTGTATTTGGTTTTTCTATCGGTACTAAGAATAAAAACACATCCTATAAATTAGGATTTATTATGCCGAAAGGAAATTTTGATAGAGAATTATATGAAGACCTTTTTAATATTTATGATATTGAGATAGGGGTTGGATTGATTAAAGATGAAGAAGAGATATTAGAGGATTTCAGAAAAGGTTATTTTGATTCTCTTTTTAATAAAGAATATTTTAGGAACAGTGTTTATGTAGGAATCATGTTCGATAAAATAATAACAGATCTAGAATTTGATTTTGATGAAATAGCAAATCTTAGTAACGCAAAATAATTTGTAATATTTTATATTATTTCACATACTTTTAATATGAGAAAACTAATAGAAATATTTTTCTTGTTAAAAGAGGTGAACTCATGTTAGAAGGCAATAATAAAAGAAATAATTTTATGGGCAAGATAATAGAAATAAAAAATGAAAAAGAATTTGTTGTGGAAACTTTAGATAAGAATAATTACATTATTGTGGATATAACTGAAGATGTTATTTTTGAAGAGGGAATAAGTAAAGAATTTCAATTAGGAAATATAATCATGTTCGAAACAATAAAATCTTTAACAGTTAGCGAATATCCTGTACAGTATAATGTAACTAAAATACTGGTTAACGAACAAGATAAAGAGATATCTATTGATGATAGAGAGACCATTAGCGGGTTTCTGGGTGTATTTCCAGATAAAGTTTTAGATCGTAATAATAAAGAGGTAACAGTAAAAAGTAAAGATACTATAGCTGTTGTGTTAAATGAATATGATATAAATTATGAGTACGAAAAAGATGACAAACTTATTCTAGTTAGTGAAGCAAAAGAGGCACAAGATGATTATACAAAACATTATTGGGGATTTTCTGTTAATGGTGAAGAAGGAAAATCCAAACTTGAATTTTCATTGATAAATAAAGAAGATGAAATCCAAGAAAAGATTTATTTTAGTATAAATATTATTAATTTAACTTTACCACCTTCAATTAATGTATGTAAGTAAAAGGTTATAGGTTGGTTTGCAGAATAAAAAGATATAAGAACGACTATGTTTTTATTCTGCAAAGCCTTTTAATTAGCTTACCATTATAGAATATTGAAACAAAATTTTATGGATAAGTCCCTTAATAGGTGAAATCTCATATAATATTGTAGATAATATTATATAGTTAGAGGATTACATTATCTTTTAATAAAAAGGGGGATATATGAGATTTTCTGATAAAGTAAAATATAGGTATTTACAACAAAGCTATGGTAAAAAGAATAAGAAAAAACAAGAGTTCAATATTACTAAGAGCTTAGATGATATGGAAAATTATCTAGAAAAATTATTTAGTAAGTATACCAAGAAGAATAAATAAACATATATATATGATTAGAATGTTAAATATGATGGGCTGGAAAGCCCTAATTTTATGTTAAAGTAAATTATACATACTATTTTATAATTTAGCTTCAAACTAAAGCATATAAGAATAATTGTAAGGGAAACTATCAGTACTTGACAAAAAATGCCACCTATTTAAGGCAGCATCATAGTTACTTTGTTTTTCTGTATTAGCTAGTATTATCTCCGACCATGGAAGTAGGTTATCTAGGAAAGATAGGTCTTTATCTTCCATAACAGTTTTCATATTATCTGTTAATAATTCCTTTGGAATACCTCCAAATGTTTTATTTAAAAATGAAAACAAAATATCTTGTGTTTTGTTAAGAGATAATCTATAAACTTATCTTTTGAATATTGCCAAAACACACGTTTATAATAAAATATTTAGATTCATCACTAAGTAGTTCTTTGATTATCGGATAAAATTCAACTATATTAGATAAACGTGTAGATGGCTTTGTATAGCCATTAATATATTTATCAACAGTACACGTATCAACTCCCAATTCTCTTGCTATTTGACTTTTGTTTACCTTCAAGTTACTTTCCTCCATGAGGCGCTTTAATTTTTTAAAATCTTATATTATATTTAATAATCATGCATTCTTAAGTGATCACTTTCTTACATTACTTATTGTATCATTTATATTAGTAATAGGTGTCCACTGGGTAAGATTATACTGGCGTTTAATTTCTCTAGAAAAAATTCATAAAAAACCTCCAAGTAATTCAAGTAACTTTAAAACCTCTAAGAGTGATTAAAGTAAATGAAGTTATCTTGGATTATCTCATAGGTGGATCTGGATGGCTAGGTACTGACTATTTACCGTATACGAATAAACTATCATTAGATAATGTACATTATAAGAATATACTTATCTATTGACTTAACATAAAATTTAGATTTATATTTGTGTTAGCCTAGTTTTTTCTAATCCGTTTTCTAGTCTTTTATGATTCATTAATGTTAGTAGTAATATAGATGAGTATTGTC
The DNA here is from genome assembly GCF_027923465.1 of Vallitalea longa. Taxonomy (NCBI): domain Bacteria; kingdom Bacillati; phylum Bacillota; class Clostridia; order Lachnospirales; family Vallitaleaceae; genus Vallitalea; species Vallitalea longa. Next base: position 104,128 of record NZ_BRLB01000008.1, on the reverse strand, counting down.
ATCATGCTTTTTCAAAGTAATGCTTTTCTTTATTTTTCTAAGGATAATTTCCTTAATTTTTCTTTTGCCTTCCATTAACTCTTTAGATTGTTAACATTTAAATAGTTCAAGGTACATTGTATTAAAAGATATGATAATTTAATATAAAAATCTAATGTATGTCGTGGTAATGTCGTAAAATACCATGATAACATAACATCAAGCCAATAAACCTAGGAAATCTTATTAAGGCTAAGATAATAGTTTAGTAGAATAAGTTGACTTTTTTTATTAAATTATATCTATTATTAATGTAGAAGTTAATCGCGATTACTTTATAAAAAAAATAGGAAGGTGATACAATGAAAAAGATAGAAGAACAAATGAGCTGTAAACTTAGTAAGGCTGATGCTTTAGAATATATTGATAAAGAAAAAATAACATTTACAGCTATAATAAACGAAGCTGAGGCTGTAGAGACAAAATTAAAGGAGGAAAATGAATAATGGGAAAATGTGATATTAGAGTACAGAATCTAATTTTAGCTACGGGACAACCCACTCCACTACCTTCTGGAGGTCCAGCAAATTTTAACTTCCAAATAGCTAATTATACTAATATTGATTCAGATGGATTCAATGTTACTGTTAAAAGAGATGGGGAAATAGGTGAAAGTGGTATTTTTTATGTATCAAAAGTACCTGCTATGACAGTTATTAACTATCCTCTTGAAATAAATGGAGTTATAGGAGGTACTCATGAAATAGAGATTGAGGCTTTATATGATGATTTAGATCTTTCCAATAATAAAGTAACAGGCACATTTATATGGGCGGGCATACCAAATCTTCAAACAATAATAACTAATATTGTTCCAAGTACTGTTGAACTTTGCCAAGATGTAAGAATTAATTTCAGAGTTAATAATTTCAGTTATGATAACGTTGAAGGTACAACAAATATTAAAGTATTAGTTAATAATCAATTAACTAATCTTGGCTGGAGAAAAGAAAATTTTAAGGCTAGGACATATATAGAACAATCATTTACTGCTAATTTTATGGAACCAGGGGTTTACAAAATAAGTATTGTAGCAGATTCACTTACTGCGGTAGAATCAAATGAAAATGATAATACTGCTGAAGCTAGAATTACAGTTAAAGATGCTACTAGACTCAATAACGACAATCCAACTAAACCCATACTAATTAATCAAGGTGATGTGCACTGGTATTATGCACAATTCAAGGAAGATGGAAAAGCTAATTTCTATGTTAAACCATTGAAAGAATCATTAGATGTGAATATAGAAATTCATAAAGAAAGTGTTAGGGGAGAATTAATAGGTAAATCTTCAAAAGGTGCAGGTCAGGCGGATTTAATTGAGAAAAAATCTGTGCAGGCAGGGGTTAAATATTATATTGGAATAAGTTGTAACTCAGGTTCAGGGTGTTATAGTTTGAAATGTAAAAATTATACTTTAGATCAAATTTTATCATATGATGAAATTGAATCATATGTAAATAGTAATAATTTAACATCAATACAAAGAGATGCATTACATAGAATTAATACATATGCCAACAATGAAAAAATTAAACAAGCAATTTGTAATAATCAACCTATAATTTTTTTCTTTGAGGGTGCAGGTTTAAATACCAATACAAAATATAATAAAGAGAATGGTAGATCTGAATATAGTATTGATAGGTATGGTGCTATCTCACTGATTATTAAAAACAATAAAATAATTTTTTTTACTGATCAAGCGTCAACTTTACCAGACAAACCTAAAGGGACTAAATATGATATTCCAACATTATTAGATGGTGTGTATAGTATTGCAGAATTTTTACATAAAAGTACATATCCAGCCTTCAATATTAAGAATGCAAAGGTTATTAGATACGGTGCAACAGAATGGTATAATAGTACAAGCAATGGCATTAATATCCATGTAGGTTATAATACATATAAATATCCTAATTATCCTGCTAAAGATGGAGATGGTAGTTGGAGTAATTCAGAAGGATGTCAATTATTAAGTATGAGAGAAAATGTAAAAAGTGATGCAGCATCTTCTAATTGTTTATGTTATGATCCTAATGGAACAGTTTGTGGTATCTATAATAAATTCTCAAAATCTATTGGTTTAGTGGATAGTAATATTTTTAGTTCAACAAATGGAAGTGTAATAAATAAAAAAATGAATTCTGTAAGTGGAATTGTAGTTGTTGATAGGGAATATTTGGATGTTAATAATATAACTTTACAATCATTATATGGAAAAGATGGCCTAGAGTATGTTAGAAGTGGTGTTAATTAAATTTTAAAAGATATAAAAGTTAATATGTTTTGAATGGATAAATGATATTATATAAATATAGATGTTAACTAAAAATACTGCTCTAGGACAAATACAGACCTACTTTCTTAATTGAAGGTAGGCCTTTTTATGATTGATTATTATTGAATTATCTGTTAATATAGGCATATAAAGTTATTTGTGGAAAAAGGTTAATTTTTGTTTTTAATAAAATTATTTGATTAATTAGCTTATAATACTAAGAGAATATAGTTTTATTTAATAATATATAAAAAAATAAGGAGAATGTAGGAATGAAGAGAATTGTGATATTTCTTTTAGCAAGTATTTTTCTGATATCTTGCACTAACTCAAAAGATATATTAGTGTCAAAATTAGAACAAGCAAACAATAAAATAAGTACATATGATCAACAACTATCTGATTTAGCATCAAAAAATGATAATTTGTTAATGGTAAATCAAAAGTTAGAGAATACAATAGAGGATAATAAATTAATTATTGCAAATATGCAGAAAATAATAGAAGATAATAAATCTAAAATAGATGAGTTTAAAAGTAAAATGGAAGAATATGAAAATAAAAATTTACTCCTTCAGAATGAAATGAATTATGGGAAAAAAGAATTATCTAGTAAGAATGAAGTAGAGTATGAAGAAATTGATGGTTATAAAATACCAATAAAACACTCCAAAACTTTTTATGCCTTTAGTATTGATGAATCTTACGTAGAAGATGGTGATCATGTTATTTATAGTTATGACACATGGGAAATTAAAAATGGGAAAAAAACAATGATCAGTAATATAAACTCTTTAGAACAGTATTGGTATAGAGAGACTACAAAGTTACCAAGCACTATTAATTTAGAGATTAAAGATCCAATTCAGTGCTCTGGATTCTTAGGATTAGCATTATATAATGGTGCTCGTAATACTATTAATGAATATATGAATTACGGATTAGTAAAAAAAGCAATATTATATGTTAATTTAATTCCTAAAGCAGTTTTATATTTTGATGAAGCTATGGGAAGACAAGAGGTATATATACATTTAAAAGATGAATTAAACTTACAATTAGAATTTAAAATTGTGGAAACATATAATTCATTTAGTACTCAAAAAGGTGTAGCTATAAGTCATATTGAGTTATTCGGTGGTCGCTAAATCAAAGAAGTACTGATTAATAGGATAATACTCTTGCGTGCGTCACAGAAACTCTGGGTTTGCAGTTTGTGCTTGCCTAGGGTTTTTATTTGATTAAATAGAGGTTTTAGGCATAGTTTAGGGGTATACGGTAAACCATCGGTACCTTGACAAAAAATGCCACCTATTTAAGGCAGCATCATAGTTACTTTGTTTTTCTGTATTCAGTTAGTATTCTCTCCGACCATGGAAGTAGGTCATCTAGGAAAGATAGGTCTTTATCTTCAAACTAGCATATAAGAATAATTTAATAATTTTTCTCATATGCTTTGGATATTTATCTAAGTTTTAAGATTTCATATATGACTACGTAAGCAACAAATATTATTATGGATAATATAAGGTAGATATCAAATATTTTTGGCTTTTTAATTTTTGGTTGTTCTATTTCTGAAACATCATTTTTAGTGAATAGGTATTGTTTATTATTATGTCGTACGGCTACCTTAAATAATAGATAAACAACAGGTAATGTGAATAATGTTAATATTAGCGGTCCTGGTAAGAGTGATAATATTGTCTCATGCCCTACACTATCTATAGATTCTTGTAGTAAATCATCAAAATCAGTAATTTGCCCAAATATTTCTTGTAAAATCATTGCTACTTTGACTAAAACCATTTGTAATCCATTAATTAAAAAATGAATAATCATGCTTGAATATATTGAACCAGTTATTTTAACTAATAAACATAATATAATTCCCATTACGAATGCATAAGAAAATTGGTTACCATTAAGGTGAAGCATTCCAAAAGATAAACCACTGATTAAGGCTGTTTTATATATATTCACGTTTTTATAATTAGATACTAAGATACCTCTGGTAACAAATTCTTCATTAATTGCTGGAAGTACAGCTACTAATATCAATAATAGCCATAATGGCAAATCAGCAATAGAAAAAATAGTAGATGATACTTGATTTTCAAAAAATATTTGTGATAGTATATTAACGACACTTAGTAGAGGTTGTATCAGTAATCCTATGCCAATAGATATCAAAATGTTAATAATATCTAATTTCTTTAACATAAGTGTTTCTTTTATAGATTCTCTTGTAATGATAAAATATAGAATAACAGGAATCACTATAAATATAAGTTGAGGTATCAGTATACTGCATACATAAGTTATTTTAAAATTAAAGATTTTGGCTAAATAACTTATTGTAAAGGGACCAACAAAAGCCATTATTGAAATAAGTATAAATATAAATCTATTACCACGTCTTGTAGAGTTCATAAAAACTTAATCCTTTCTAAATTTGATTATCATTTATTTACCATTTTATTTTAAATTAATATAAAGTATAATTTTAACTAAATTTCATTTGATTTTAAAGTTTAATCTTTAACTAAATATAGCACATGGGAAAGATATATTCAACTTTTTATAATAGAATTATCAACTTTTTGATATACTTTTACGTCTTATATATGTAAGGAGGTAAATATAACGGATGTCGACATTTAACAATGATCATTATAACAAACTTGTTGAGTTCATAAAAATTCATCAAGATGATTTTTATAGATTAGCGTACAGTTATGTACACAATAGAGATTCTGCATTGGATATTGTCCAAGAATCCATTTATAAAAGCCTTACGTCAATAGATAAACTAAAAAACATAAATAAAATAAAAGCATGGATGTTTAGTATAATAATAAATACTTCTATAAGTTTCTTAAGAAAAAATAAACGACTTATTATTACAAACAATATTCCCGAAGCCGTTCAATATCAAAATATTGATATTGCTGATAAAATGGATCTTCATCAAGCTATAGAAAGACTTGATATGAAGTATAAAACGGTAATAATATTAAGATATTTTCAAGGTCTGAAGATTAATGAAATAGCCGATATTACAGGGGTTAATGTTAATACTGTAAAATCAAGATTATATAGTGGAATAAATAGACTTAAAGTAATATTAAATAAGCGAGGATAATTATGGAAAATAAATTATATAAGATGAAACAAGAATATGAAAATATCACTATTCCTAAAGAGTTAAATGATATTGTTGAAAAAACAATTGAAGAGACTACCAGAAAAGTGATAAGAAGAGAAATGATATTCAATAGAGGATTCAAGGCAGTAGGTGCTACTTTTTTAATATGTATTTTGTTTATATTTGTATTGAACACTAATAAGACATTAGCCAAAACAATATCTAATTTACCTATCATAGGTAGAGTTGCTAGAGTACTGACTTTTGTAGATTATAAATATGAAAATGATAGCATAACTGAAAATGTTGTGATTCCTAGAGTTGATGGTCTTAATGATGTAGACTTACAAGACAAAATCAATACAGAGATAAAAAATAAAATGGATGAGCAAATAAAAGAAGCTGAAAAGCGTGCAGAAGAGTATAAAGAAGCGTATTTTGAGACAGGTGGAACACAAGAAAATTATAAACCTATAAAATTCGAAATTGATTATGAAAAAAAATATAATGATGAATCAATTTTATCATTTATCATATATCATAATGAAACTCTTGCACCTGCCTACTCCGGTTCATATTATTATAATATCGATTTAACTACTGATAAAGAAATGACATTAGAAGATGTTCTTGGTAAGGATTATATGACTAGAGCAAATGAAAGTATTGAAAAACAGATAAAGAAATTACTAGAGAATCCTCCAAAAGATCGACATTATGGATTCTTTAAAGGAGAATCAGGATTCAAGAGTATAAAAGAAGACCAAGGTTTCTTTATAAATAGCAATCAAAAAGTAGTAATTGTGTTTGATAAATACGAAATAGCTGATGGAGCAACAGGTAAACTTGAATTTATTATTGATTAGATATTATATAAAGCATTAATAAAGAAAGATCATTAACTATTAGTGGTCTTTTTTTGCAAATCAAAACATTTATTTTATGGTAAATAAGAAAATCCTATTTAATTTAAACTTTAAATATTTTACTAATTTAAATTGTTGAAATTAATGGTACAAAGTGGTATATTTAAATTGATATTTACGCATTATATATTATAGCTGAATATTAATTATTATTGTAAATTTGAATATTATATAGATTATTTTAAATAAATCTATAATTTTAGCATATGATAGAGTGAAGGTATAATTTCAGCTATTAAGCTATAACAAGAAAAATATCAAAAAGAAAAAAAAGTATTGACATATATCACTATATTAGAATATAATGATATTATAATAATCTAAAAATAATTAAGGAGGTTTTATTATGGCACTAGCATTTACAGATCTTAATTTTGAAGCAGAAGTTCTTAACTCAGATATACCTGTACTAGTTGACTTTTATGCAGATTGGTGTGGACCATGCAAAATGATGGCACCTGTTATAGATGAATTAGCTAAAAAATACGAAGGAAAAGCTAAAATAGGGAAATTAAACGTTGATCAGAATGGTGAAACAGCTCAAAAATACAGAGTTATGAGTATACCGACAATGTTATTGATCAAAAATGGTAAAGTTGTTGATACTGTTGTTGGAGCAGTACCAAAACAGCAGTTAGAATCAAAAATTGAATCAGCAATGTAGAATAAATTTATAAGGAGCCTATTTACACATTTCGTAAATAGGCTCCTCTTTTAGAAAAATACGAGTTTTATTTTCTATATCACGTTAAATAGTTTATAAGATTAAATATTCTATGACCTATTTGTGCCAAAATTTTATAAGTTATAACAAGATTGACTAATGTAAAATATAAACAAAAAATATATAATAATACAAGACGCGCGTATATATATTTCTTTATACTTAAGTTTCACTTAATGTTTTCTACTTATATCTATATCTAATCGTTAATATATTACCCATTAAATAACCTAAATTAAAATTTCTGTGGAGGTGAACCAATTTTTTACAATGTAAGAATTAAAACTATAATTATGTAAGTAGGAGGAGGAAAATAATCTCAAGAAAATATTTTAAGAGTTTTTTTTCAATAGTTCTATGTATCACTTTAATTTTGACAGTATCAATTTTATCTTCTAGTGCTTCAGGGTCAGGGGTTCCTGCTATACCATCTCTAAGCCATAATCAGTGGTCTGGAGATATTGATGGTGACTATGATTTGACATGGAACATATGGTACGGAAATAACGGGACAAGCTGGAAACTATTTGAGAAGATAGGAGCAGGTGATTACGAGGAGATACATAGTGGTAATTTGACTGATAATACACCTAATCCTCAAACAGAATCTTTTCAGGTAAGAGGAAGAACAATAGAGGGGACATATAAATATTATGTAGAGATAACTAATTCCTATGGAACTACAGCAAGTGATGAAATATCAGTAGTAGTGGGTAATGCAACAGGTAATATAATAATTAAGGGTATTGATACTCAAAAAGTAGTTTGTCAATTCACGCAACCTCAAGGACCTATTGAGTATACTCTTAGTTTTAATGGAATTAATAATCCTGATTTTACTGTGATTACTAATAATAGTTCAATAATCGATTGTACAATAGAAAATAGTAATATCCTTAAGATTGAGGGTAAAAAAGCAGGACGTGCTTCACTTAAAATAAAAGAAAAGAATACAGGAGAAGAAAGATATGTTGGAGTAAGAATCAAAAATGGGGATGGAAGTCTTCCAGGTATGCCAGATTATCTTTCTATAGGTTCTGTGAGTGAAGATAAACAGGGAGATCTTGATTTTTGGAGAGATTTTAGTTCAGATGATAGAAATAAGAGAATGGATATAAGGTATATCTACATTAATGGTGGTCCAATAAATGGATGGCGTAGCTGGACTAATGTTGATGGAGCACGTGCTAAGAATTTTATTATTGAGAGCAGAAAATTAGGTCTGATACCGTTTTTTGTATATTATAATATTCCTGATAGTGGTGAAAGTTATAGCTTGGATTTGGCACATATTCAGGATACATCATATATGGATGCCTATTACAAAGATCTAAAATTCTTTTTGGATATCTGTAAAGATTATGCACAAGATGATACTGTAGGAATAGTATTTGAACCAGATTTTCTTGGATATATGATGCAACAATCAGGTAAACAGCCTAATGAGATTACTGCTGAAGTAAGTGCTGCATATAGTAGTGGTGTGTTAACTAGTGGAGAAGACCCTGATTTCCCTAATACTGTTGAAGGACTAGTGAAATCAATTAATTATATTGTTAGTAAATATTATCCACAAGCTTATTATGGATGGCAATTCAATCTATGGGCTTATGATGGACATGATGTTCCAAATAATGGTATTTTACATAAAACAGAAACAATGGGGTTAACGGATGGATTGAATTTTATTAGAGAGAAAGCACAACTTATTACTGATTATTATGTTAGTGCAGGTGTGAAAACGTATGGAGCAGATTTTGTTTCAATTGATAAATATGGATTAGATGGTGGTGGAGTGACTCCTGATTCAGCTAATAATCCAGCAGGTTCTACATGGTTCTGGAATAGTGATATATGGAATAATTACCTTGAATTCGTGAAAATTATGAATACTAGTTCTAATCTTCCTGTAATCTTATGGCAGATACCAGTAGGACATATTAATACAAGTCAAGCATTAAATCCATATGCTAATGGGTTGTTTCCTGATTTGAATGGAACTTCAACTAAATATGAAGATTCCGCACCAGCATATTTCCTTGGAGATATATTTAAACCAGGTTCTACAGAACGATTTAATTATTTTAAGACCAATACACATAAGGATAATAGAATATCAGATAATGGTATTGATACTATAACGTGGGGACATCATATGGATAAATCAAAAGATGCAGGGGTCATTTCAATACTATTTGGTGCTGGAGTTAACAGTAGTACTGATGGAGTAGGTTCTCCTCCAACAGATGATTACTGGTGGATTACTATGGTCCAAAGATATTTTGCTAATCCAATACCGTTTAATTAATTATATAAAAAAACGAAGAGGTTATTCAACCTCTTCGTTTTTTTCATTTTGGATGTCATCATCATCTATTACTTCTTGTTGTTTTTTGTTCATTTTCATTTCATATTTCTTATTTATCTGTTTATCTATAATGTTCTTGATTACTGCGAAGAAAGGAACACCTAAGAACATTCCAATCAAACCAAATAATTTTCCACCGACTAATATTGAAAAAATTACCCAAAATGGACTTAGTCCAGTTGAATCACCAAGGATTTTTGGCCCTAGAATATTGCCGTCGAATTGTTGAAGAGCTAATATGATTAATGCGAACCATAAAGCCTGTATGGGACTTATTAATAATACTAATATAATTCCAGCGAAACCTCCAATGAATGGACCGAAATAAGGAATCATATTCGTAACTCCAACAAAAACACTTATTAGAAGAGCATTAGGTATATTTACTATCATTGTTATGATAAAGCATAATATACCAATAATCAAAGAATCTATTAATTTACCTACAAAAAATTTAGAAAAAATCTGATGACTATCTTTTAAAATAGCTATAAGGCTATTTGATGTTTTTTCTCTAAATAAAGCAATTATTCCTTTATTAAAACTTGCTATAGACTTTTCTTTGCTCGCTAATAAATATATGGCTATAATAAAACCTAACAAAATATTAAGAATACCGAAAGTAAAGTTCTTAGTGAGAACATAAAGGGAAGGCACAATGTTACTGAATACATCGTAAACATTATTTAATGCTCCAGGAATATTTTTAAGGTTATTATCGATAAAGTTATTTATAGCTTCAGGATCAATAAAATCAATTGAACTGTTATTTACAAAAGCAGTAATTTCATCAATCAAATCGTCTATTAGATCTGGTAATTTAGTAATTATATCTCCTAAACTAGTGACAAGTTCAGGTATGATAAAAGCTAAAATAACTATTATGAAACCTAGTACGGTTATATAAGAAAATAAGATTGCTAGACCTCTTTTGGTTTTAAGGCTTTTGATTTTTCTTTTTCTTAATCTGATTTTACCTATTATTTTTTCAAACCAAACTACTAGTGGATTAATAAAATATGCTATTAAGAATCCTATTATAAAAGGGGATAATGTAGATAGAGTGTTCTTTAAAAAAATTGTTGTTTCATTCCAGTTACCAATGAATTTATAAAATAATATACTGCCAAAAATTACTAGAATTGTATAGATGCTTATTGTAGTATATCTTTTATTCCATTGAATTTTCATATTTTGCCCTCCTCAACAGTTATATTCAATATATAAATATGAAAAACAACTTTATACATATTTAACTCTAATGCCTATTAAAAATTATATAAGATGAAAGGTATTTTTTAATAAACAATAAAGATTTTGTTTGTATGTAATATTTCAATAATAATTTAAGAGTATTTTTAAAAGTTCTTATATTATATATAACTACATCATAACAAATATTACTAATACATGGAGTAATATTAATAAAAATTAATATAAAATTAATAATTCTAAATAATACTTACTTAACGCTCTTCAATAACCATTCAAAGGAGTAAATTCAAAGGGATATTAAAAAATATAGTAGTTTTTTCTAGGTAAAAAAATACTAAATAAGGTATATTTAATTATTTCCAATTTATAATACTGTATTCAAGAGAATATTATGTTTAGATACTAGGAATAATGAATAAATACTTATTTTTTAGGGGAAATATTATTATATACTACATTATTTTTCTTTTCATGTAATATAAAAAAAATTAGTAGAATAAAGATTATAGGTGTTTTTTAAATATTAAGTATTGACAAAAACTTTAATAGTGAGTATTATAGGATTACCGACCGACCGTTCGGTCGGAAAAAGTCACAACAACTAATTGTGAGAGGAGACTTATATGTTATCAAAGTTTAGTGTTAAAAAACCAGTTACAATAGTGATGATAGTACTAATTTTTGTAATATTCGGAGCAGTATCATTCACTCAACTTAATACAGATTTATTGCCAAGTATGAACATTCCTTATGCGGCTGTTTCAACTACTTACATTGGTGCAAGCCCAGGGGAAGTTGAAAATACAGTATCAAAAAGTATTGAAAGTGCACTTGCGACTGTACAAAATGTTAAAAAAATACAATCTATATCATCAGAAAATAGTTCTCTAGTTATCGTAGAATTTAATGAGTCAACTAATATGGATGTAGCCATGTTGGATATGAGAGAAAAATTAGATATGGTTACAGGCTATTTTCCAGATGATGTAGGTTCTCCTATGATTATAAAGTTTAATCCTAGTATGATGCCTGTTATGGGATTTGCTGTTACCAAAGAAGGCAGTGACATGTCAGAAGTAGGAGATTTTGTTGAAAACGTAGTTAAACCAAGATTAGAAAGAATTGAAGGGGTAGCTTCAGTAACAATAAATGGGGCAGTCAAAAAACAGGTTGAGGTAACATTAGATTCAGAGAAGTTGGATCTATTAGGTATTGATAGTGATATGGTATCAAAACTACTACAAGGTTCTAATTTTGATATGCCTGCTGGTCAGATTACAGAAGGTGATAAAGACATAACAATTCGTACATTAGGTAAATTCGATAGTATTGAAGATGTTGAAGATTTTATCCTTATGGAAATACCAGTTCCTGTTATACAAGGAGAAAAAGCTGACGTATGGGATTTATTAAAACAAAAAAAGGATAGTAGTAATAATTCACAAGATTCAGCAGTGTCTGATAGCAATGCAGGTATGACATCCAATGGAAACAATATGACAATGCCTAATGCAGGCGGAATGCCAAATGCAGCTGAAATGACTAACGGTATGCCTAACTCTTCAGAAATGCCTAGTGATATATCTATACCAGGTATAGAAATGGAAACAACAACTATTAGGCTTAATGATATAGCTACAGTAGAAGAAGTAGTGCAAAATGATAAAATGTATTCTAAAGTCAATGGTGAAGATAGTATTTCACTAATGATTCAAAGACAGACAGAATTCAATACTACAGACGTTTCCAAAAAAGTTAATGACGCTATTGATGAGATTAAAGATGAGTATCCAGATATGAATATATTGGTTACACTAGATCAAGCGAAATATATTAATGATATGGTTTCTTCAGTATCTGTTAATGCCATAGTAGGAGCATTACTTGCAATCTTAATATTATTCATTTTCTTAAAGGATGTAAGACCAACAATTGTTATAGGTATAGCTATTCCTATTAGTATAGTCGTATCATTCACATTCATATGGTTAAGCGGTATATCTCTAAATGTTGTTTCATTAGGTGGATTGGCACTTGGAATCGGTATGCTGGTTGATAATGCGGTTGTTGTTCTTGAGAATATATATAGAATGAGAAAAGCAGGGAAAAGTAGAAGAGATGCAGCTATTGAAGGAAGCAAACAGGTTTCAGGTGCTATAATTGCTTCAACGCTAACAACTATAGCAGTATTCTTGCCAGTTATATTCGTAAAAGGTATGACAGCACAGATATTCAAAGAAATGGCTATAACAGTTACATTGACATTACTTGCCAGTTTACTTGTTGCTTTGACATTAGTGCCGATGTTATCTTCCAAGCTTATTAAAAAACCTGATACAAGTACTCATCATAAAGCTATGGATGGGTTTAGAAATCTATATGTCAGAATATTAAAAAGTTCATTAAGACATAGAGCATTAGTAGTAATACTTACGATTATTGTTTTTGCCGCTAGTATTTTTGGAGCATTATCTATAGGAACAGAATTAATGCCTACTACTGATGAGGGACAAATTACAATTACAGCATCAATGCCAAAAGGAACTACTTATAATAATACAGTCAATAAAGTTAAACAGATCGAAGATATTCTTATTGAGTTCCCTGATATAGAGACAATTAGTACTTCTGTAGGAAACGGCGGAGGAATGGGTCAGTTTATGGGAGCAGGCGGAGGAGCAGATAGTGGTACAATCAGTTTAACTCTTGTTCCTAAGTCAGAAAGAAGCAAAACTACACAAGAAATTTCAGATGATATTAGAGATAGTATCCTAGAAAAAGTAGAATGCGATTTAGAAGTTAATGCTGTATCTAACATGATGGCATTTTCATCGGTTCCTGTTCAAGTTGATATAGCAGGTACGGATTTTAATAAATTAGAAGAACTTGCAAAAGAAGTTGCTGGAGTAATAGAAGATATTGATGGAACTGTAGAAGTTGATAATGGAATATCAAAGGGAGCTCCAGAACTTAATATTACTTTAGATAGAGAAGTTGCTGGACCTCTTGGAATTACAACTGCAGCTGTAGCGGGTGTCATAAGACAAAGATTAACAGACGTAAAAGCTACTACACTTGATCTAGATGGGAAAAAAGTGGATGTTTATATTAATAAGTCATCAGATACGGAACTTAAAACAAAAGATATCGAAGAACTTCCATTTACTTCAATGACTGGGGAAAAAGTAAAATTAGGAGATGTAGCTAAGATAGAAGAAGGAGTAGGATATACTTCAATCAATAGAACTAATCAAAAAAGAGTAATAAGTGTTACTAGTAAATTGGAAAAGGGAGTTAGTGCTGGAAAAGTTGGTAAAGTACTAGATGAGAAGTTAAAAGAAGTAGATATTCCGGATGGTTATACTATGGAGAACGCAGGAGAAAATAAAGAGATACAAGATGCTTTCATGAGTTTATTATTGGCACTACTATTAGGTGTAGTATTAGTTTATATGATAATGGCATCACAATTTGAATCATTCTTATATCCATTTATAATTCTTTTCAGTATACCATTAGCTTTCACAGGAGCATTTATCGGCTTGTTTATTACTAGAACACCACTTAGTATAGTCGCCTTTCTAGGAATGATTGTATTAGCCGGAATTGTTGTTAACAATGGTATTGTATTAGTAGATTATATTAATAAATTAATAAAAGTTGGAAAATCTACAAAAGATGCTATAATAGAAGCTGGAAGTGTTAGGATTAGACCTATCCTGATGACAGCTCTAACTACTATATTAGCTGTAATTCCAACATCCCTTGGTATTGGTCAAGGGGCAGAAATGATTGCTCCGCTTGGTATAACAGTTATTGGTGGACTTATTATGTCAACATTTTTGACATTAATAATTGTACCAGTCATCTACTCAATATTTTATGGATTTAAAAAGAAAATATCAAAAAAGGGATAATATTTAGAAGAGGGATAAATAGATGATGAAAAGAACCATGCTATATGAAGCTGCTACAACAATTATGGTTAGAGAAGGCGTCAACGGCCTTACTATATCTAAGGTTGCCAATGAAGCCAATATTGGGAAAAGTACTGTATATGAATATTTTAACAGCAAAGATGAGCTTATATATAAAACCATTAACTATATGGGAGAGCGATATGTAGAAGAAATTTCCCAAAAATTATTTTCTAGTAATACTGGATTTGAAATGACTATCAAATCTCTTATAGAGATTATTATAACTACAATAAGACAAGGTAATACTAACTTTATATTCATGCTGAGTGAATGTGATAAAACTTTTAAATCAAAAGCAGATATTCATAAACAGATTAAGGGTATTATGCTTGGGGTTAGGATGAAGCTATATAATCTTCTAGAAGATATAATTGAATTAGGAGTTAATGAGGGAATTATAGAAAAACCAAAAGATAAAATGACGTATTTGATATGGCAGAATCTTTTAGTAATATTATCCTATGAGTTTTCTGGAGAAGATGTATTTTTGGAAAAACACAATATTACTATAGGTAGTGATGAGGATAATATCAATACCATATATGATTTTCTATTGAAAGTTCTTTAAAACTAAATATTTTTTAATAAATAAGGCAGTCTCATGATTCTGAGACTGCCTTTTAAATAGAAAAATTCTACATCATTTCTTTTAAATCATCCATTAATCTTTCAGCTTTATGCATCATTTTTTTCCCTTTTCTCTGCATCTTACGCATATCACGTTTATCCATGTTCATAAGAGCCAATGATGATGCACCAATTACGCTTCCTACTATTAAACCTGTTGCAAATTTCATTATTTATATCTCCTTCCTCAAATTCTCCTTTAGAATATTAATGAATAGTAAGTATAATTACAATAGATATTAATTTGGATTTAATATCTTTATATATATTTTGGGAAAATATGATAATAATTATACTGGTAAAAAATGAAAAGATAAATTTTATCCACAAATTTTTATCCACAAGGACAAAAGGTGACAAAATAGTTATGTAAAGTAATTAATAAGAGAAATAAAGCTTTTTATATTTGTTAATAAATTAACCTTTTTCAATAAAAATTATCAGGAATTTATATAGATATATAATGATATTTTAATATGTCCCATGACAAAAATGTGTATAGATATTAAAGTTATCCCCAAGAAAATGGGGTTATCAACAGGAAAAATGTGGATAACTACCAAAATTGATTAAAATTTTACATTTATACACATCAAAACCATGAAGCAGGGCAACTCCATGGTTTGATAGGAACAGCAATATTATATGTATACTGCTTTTTAATAAGTGTACGTTTTCCTAAATCATTTTAGGTACTTTTAGAACAAAGGGCATTGCTCTGTTTGTTTACAAATTAAACGAGTATGTATTAAAATACTCCCTCAATTATATAAGATGTTAAATGGTTCTAATGGTTACAAAATATTTAAAAAAAAACTAAAACAGTACATAATACCTATACAACCCATTGGAATAATAGTAGTTTAGACCTATAAATATAATGTTGAGTTGAAAATAAATTTGTGCAATAATATAAAAGAATAGTTCCAATAGGAATAATAATAAATGTTAGGAGAAATAACATGGCGAAATTGTTTTTTAAATACGGCACAGTTTTTTCCGCAAAATCTTTAAATCTTATTGCAACAGCTCATAATTATCAGACTCAAGGTAAAGAAGTATTACTTTTAATTCCTAAAATAGATACTAGAAGTGATGGATATGTAGCTACTAGAGCAGGATTCAAAATGCCAGCTGAGTTAATTGATGATGACACAGATATCTTTGATTTGTATGCATCACATCGTGATAAAAAAGATAATATTGATTGTATATTAGTTGATGAATGCCAGATGTTAAAGACTAAACATATAGATCAACTTAGAGAGATTGTTGACACATATGGTACCCCTGTTATTTGTTATGGCCTTAGAGTAAGTTATACATTGGAATTATTTGATGCGAGCAAAAGATTATTTGAGCTTGCTGATAAACTTGAAGAAATAAAAACTGTATGTTGGTTTTGTAATAATAAGGCTACTCATAATTTAAAAATTGTTGATGACAAACCTATATATGAAGGTGATTCTATTGATATCGGTGGACTTGAGAAGTTTGTGCCGGTTTGTTATCATTGCTATAAAAATCCAAAGATAGAATAGGAAAGATTTTCTTTCCTATTTTTTAAGGATATGAATAAGCATATGAAATAGAAGTAAAATCTATAATAACATAGGGAATAAGATTATTTTCAAGATTAATATGATATAGTAGATTATTTGGAAGTCATATTTTAAACAGTATCCATTTACAGGTATTCAATTCATATTTTAATTCACAAGGTTTTTCTATCCCATTTACGGCAACTACGCAGGCGTAAGTTCTCATAGGATTTCCTGCAATTTTTTCTTCCGTGTGATATAAGACCTTATTTATTTTAACTGTTTTAAGTTCATGTTCTTTAGTTTCCAGACGAAATCGTAGAGGCATTAATACTCCTTTTAGATTAAACCATCCTATCATTTCAATAGGTTCCATAATCACTTTCATAAAAGTCACACTCCCTTTCTTATTAAATGAAAATTAGTGACTATAATTAATAATAGTAACTATTATCTCAGTTATAATAAAGATGACATAAGAGGATAATTTTCTTCTGGCATCCCTCCATTCAGAGGCCTTAGACCACTATATAAAAATGAAGCTCTGATAATGGAAGTATTACCGTATCTTAAACGTATTTTATCTATTGATTCATCTAAAGCAGTATGCTTTTCATAGTTATCAAAATCGAATAGAGATAGTTGTGTATAGGACTTTGAAGTAAGAGAAGATACTCTAACTCCAAGATGCCTTATAGGTTCTTTGTTCCAAGCTTCATCAAATAGAGTACAGGCAGCTTTGTAAATATTACTGGTTATATCTGTAGACTCAGTCAAATTCATTTGATGGGATAATGAAACAAAATCATGTGACTTTATACTTATACTAACCATTTTCGCTATCATATTAGAGTCTCTTAAGCGCATACAAACAGTTTCGGTAAGGGATAATAAAATAAGTTTGGCAGTGCGTGAATCGGTTACATCAAAGGAAATAGTAGTAGAATTACCAATACCCTTTGCTTCAGGAGAACAAGGTTTTACAATAGCGGTAGCCGTTCCGTTAGCATAAGCATGTATAAGGTATCCGTGACTTTTAAAATGTGCATATAAAAGGTCAGGATCAGAGTTGGCTAATTGCCCTATTGTGTAAATACCAAGTTTCATAAGTTTATTATTAGTGGCTCTACCTACCATAAATAAGTCTCTTACTGGTAAAGACCACATTTTTTCTTGTATCTCATCAGGAAACAATGTGTGAATTTTATTAGGCTTTTCAAAATCCGAAGCCATTTTTGCTAATAGTTTATTACTAGAAATACCTATATTAACGGTAAAACCCAGTTCCTTTTGTATTTTATTTTTCAAATAATGAGCAAATTGGATAGGTGAACCAAAATGATGACTCATATTAGTATAATCAAGAAAACATTCATCTACGCTGTACCTTTCAACAAGTGGAAAGTATTCTTTGAATATACTTACCATTGCATCACTGCATTTCATAAAAAGTTTATAATTAGGAGGAACTATTACAAGGGATGGACATTTCTGACGTGCACTGAACAATGATTCACCTGTTTTTATACCATATTTTTTAGCAGGAATAGATTTGGCTAATACAATTCCATGTCGTTTAGATTCGTCACCACCAATAATGGAAGGAATAGTTCTAAGATCAACACAAGATACTTGTTGTTGAAGTCTGTAAGTAGCTTCCCAACTTAAATAAGCTGAATTCACATCAATATGAAAAATAGTATACTGCATAATAAACACCTCTTAAATTTAGTATACACGAACAAGTGTTCGAGGTAAAGGGGTATTTTTTGGTAACAATTGTAAAATAATGGAATCAAAAACACACTAATGATATGATTGAAACCAATAAATATATAAAGTATAATAAAGAAAACATAGTAATGTAGTATTGGTTATTAGATTACCTACAAGTTATTAATAATGATTTTTAATTTTAAAAGGGTAATTTGAGATAAATATATTTATCAAAATTAACAATAAAGTATAGGAGAAAAACATAAAATGAATAACATTATATTAACAGGCATGCCAGGAGCAGGGAAAAGTACAATAGGAGTAGTTCTGGCAAAAACTCTAGGTTTTACATTTATTGATTCAGACTTAGTAATTCAAGAAAGAGAAAATACATTATTACAAGAAATCATTGATGATATCGGAATGGAGAAATTTCTAGATGTAGAAAAAGATGCTATTCTGAGTATAGAAGCTAAACATTCTATTATAGCTACAGGTGGAAGTGTAGTTTTTAGAGAAGAAGCCATGAAACATTTAAAAGAAAGAGGAATTGTGGTTTATTTAATGGTCTCATATGAAGAGATAGAAAGAAGAGTGAACAATATAACTACAAGAGGTATAGCCATGGCTAAAGGACATACATTAAGAGATGTGTACGACCAAAGGATTAAGTTGTATGAAAAGTATGCGGATGTAGTTATTGATTGTGATAATAAAAGTTTAGAAGATATTGTTAGAGATATAAAAGGAAATGTATAACAAAAATTGAAGATAAAATCAAATTCAAGGACTGTAGAATAGATATTCATATTAGATGCTATTCATCGGTCCTTTTTAATTAAATAGGATAGTTCTAAGGTGTTAAGAATATATTAATAATATACGAACAAATACTAAGTATAATAGGAGGTGTTACCAGCATTTTTAGAAGGGAGGAACTTATACGGTTAAAAATTATATAATTGATACTAATGTAATGATTCATGATCCTGATTTTATGCATAACTTTCCTTGCAATAACATAATTATACCTTTAATATGCATAGAAGAATTAGACAATCTAAAAAGAAGAGAGGGATTAGTAGGGTTTCATGCTAGAATGGTAGCTAAAGAAATTAAAATACTCATGGAACAAGGTGATATAGAAAAAGGAATTGAATTACCCAATAAAAGTGTTTTGCGTGTAGAATTGAATCATATGGATATAGATATCCTTCCTAATGGTTTTGATACCAATAAAAACGATTCTAGAATATTAGCCATAGTATTAAGTCTTAAAAAGGTTAATAAAGACATTCCAATAGTATTGGTGACAAAAGATTTATATATGGCTATAAAAGCTAAATCATTAGGAATGGAAGTAGAAGATTATCAAAGTGACCGTATTGACATTGATACCATCTACAAAGGATATATCGAAATTGAATTATTATCAAAAGATATTGATAAAATATTTGATGAGGGCTTAGAACTTCCAAAAGACTTGTCAGAAGAGATATATCCTAATGAATTTCTTCATATAAAAAGTAAAGACAAAATTTCTCATGAGATACTAGCCAGATATAATGGAGAAAAAATAGTTCCTCTTATACATGCTAATGAATGTGCATGGGGACTTAATCCAATCAATAGAGAGCAAAAAATGGCATTTGAATTACTTATGAACCCAGATATCCATTTTGTAACTATTATAGGTGGAGCCGGGTCGGGAAAAACAATATTAGCAACGGCGACTGCTTTACAGAATGTAATAGAAACCAATAAATATAGAAAAATAGTATTCGTAAGACCTGTAATAGCGGCAGGAAATGATATAGGCTATCTGCCTGGTACTGAAAGAGAAAAATTAAAACCTTGGATGGGAAGTTTCTATGATGCTATAGAGAATCTATCTGACATAAAAGAAGTAGGTAAGAATAATGGAGGAAAACCTTCATTTACTGTAGAAGATTTCATTGAACAATTCAGACAGAGGGGAGTTATAGAGACCAAGACTTTTACATATATGAGAGGCAGAACTTTTACCAATGCATTGATTATAGTTGACGAAGCTCAAGAAATGACACCACACTTAGCAAAACTTATGTTGACTAGAGCAGGAGAACATTCCAAATTTGTATTTTTGGGAGATCCTAGTGATAATCAGATTGATAATAATTATATTGATTCAAAATCCAATGGGTTAGTATATACTGTTGAGAAAATGAAATACTTCAATATTACAGGGCATGTGGCACTTAAAAGAGTAGAACGTAGTCCTTTAGCTGAAATAGCTGAAAAAAACATGTAAATAGATAAGTTTTTTAGTTATGACGTTTCGTTTATTAAATAAACGGAGCGTTTTTTATTAAATAGGAAAGGTCTACTTTCCTGTTTTTTCTTATTATAGATGTATTATTTTTATATATGAAAATTCTATAAGATCTAGCACAATCTTTTTGCCAAAAAGGTTAAAACATGTTATATTTGAAAATATGGAATAAAAGTATAATTAGAATTTTTACCTAAACTACAGTGGACAAGGAGACCGTAACTATGACAGAAAAAGTATTGACTTTAGTAATTTGCTTTGGTGGTGGTTTGATTCAAGGACTATCAGGATTTGGTTTTGCAATGTTTGTAATGTTTTTTATACCATTCATTATGCCTTTGAAAGTAGCAGCCATAGTAACTGGATTACAGACTTTTTTTATGGGAACATATGTTGTTGCTAAATTCAGAAAACATATAAATTATAAAATTGCAGTAGTACCATTAGTATCTTCATTGGTACTTGTGCCCATTGGTGTACGATTTTTAGTTTTTGGAGATGAACACGTACTGAAGAAAATTTTGGGAGTAACAATAGTTGTCATTTCAATATTTTTATATATAAAAGGTAAAAAAGAAATAAAGATCAAAACAAATGTAAAAAATGGTATTCTAGCAGGTTCATTAAGCGGTATAATGAGTGGAATGTTCAATGTAGGAGGACCTCCTTTAGTTGTATATTATCTGTATGGAACGAAAGATAGACTGTCGTACAAAGCAACACTTGAATTCAGTTTCTTGACTAGATCAATTATGATAGTAATCATGCATGCCATATATGGGAATATTAATGGTAACATATTAACTTTTGCGTTATATGGAGGAGCAGGTACTATTGTTGGAAATCTATTAGGACTAAGTATGTTCCAAAAGATCAATAGTAAATTGCTTCATAGAATCGTGATTCTATTGATGTTCATTTTAGGTTGTCTGTTAATAATAAGAAAATAATAGAAAATAATGGGTTACATATTAGAATACGTATAATTTTTAGAATGTTAGATGTATAAAGTTAGCTATAATAATTATACATAAATATTAAGAAGCATATCATAAAAATATAAATTTCAACATTTAAAATAGTTGACAATGTTCTTTGATAAGAATAAACTAGTTTTTGCAGATATTTTGAAATAAAATAGATATTATAATTATAATAGTTTGGAAGGGAAAATACAAAATGGAAAATAATTCTAGACAAAATAAAATGGGTACGATGAAGATATCTAAATTGATGTTTGTGATGTCTGGACCTGCAATAATAGCTATGGTAGTACAAGCGTTATATAATGTAGTTGATAGTATATTTGTGGCTAGATATAGTGAAGATGCGTTTACTGCTGTTAGTTATGCTTTTCCTATACAGCTGATAATTATAGCTTTTTTTGTAGGACTAGGCATAGGAATTAATTCACTTATATCAAGAAAACTAGGAGAAAAAGATGTAGAGACTGCGTCTAATGCAGCTGAACATGGCCTTTTGATGAGTTTAGCATTATATTTAATTATTCTTTTGTTAGGTATATTTTTTGCCAATGATTTCTTTGAATGGTTTACTAAAAGTAAAAATATAATTGAATTAGGTACGCAATATATACAGATAATAATGTTTTTTTCATTTGGTAGATTAATAGCTCAAGCAGGTATGAGTATTCTACAAGGTACGGGAAACATGATTCATCCGATGATATCACAATTGATAGGTGCAGTAATAAATATTATTTTAGACCCAATATTGATATTTGGTTATTTTGGATTACCTGAGATGGGTATTAGAGGAGCAGCTATTGCAACTGTTATTGGTCAAATACTGTCTATGGTATATATGTTGATTGTACTTTATACAAAAGATCACCAAGTAAAATTGGATTTTAGAAGTTTCAAATACGATAGAAACATAATAAAGGGTATCATGAAAGTAGGATTACCAGCAGCTGTAATGCAAGCAATTGGTTCAGTGATGCTTATTGGACTAAATTTAGTATTAGGATCTTTTGGAGACGTGGCAGTAAGAGTTATGGGAGTGTATTATAAGCTTCAATCTTTTGTGTTTATGCCTGTTTTTGGATTATCACAGGGTATCATGCCTATAGTTGGTTATAATTATGGTGCTAAAAATAAGGAGCGACTAATGAAAGCTATAAAATTAGGTATTACTGCAGCTATCATTTATATGTCATTGGGATTCTTAGCATTTCAGATTATACCATCTCAATTATTCAGCTTGTTTAATAGTTCGCAAGAGATGGTTTCAATTGGGGTCATAGCCTTTAGAATTATTAGTTTCATCTTCCCTATGGCTGCAATTTCTATTATGTATAGTACTTCATTCCAAGGAATGGGAAAAGCTCATATTAGTATGATTGTTTCAATAATAAGGCAATTGGTAGTATTATTACCATGTGCATTCATATTTGGTAAGATATTTGGACTTAATGGGGTATGGTTTTCATTTATAACATCAGAAATAGCAGGTCTTAGTGTTGCACTGATATCATTTAAAAAAGTATATAAGAATCAATTATCAACATGGTAAAAATATAAATGGTTAATGTAATTTTATGTTGAAGGAGAAATAATTATGAGACTATATATTATTCGTCATGCTGAACCAGATTACAAAAACGATACAATTACTGATGATGGACATAAACAAGCTAAAGCCTTAGCCAAAAGACTTAATAAAGAAGGTATAACACGGATTTATTGCTCACCATTAGGTAGAGCTATTGATACCATGAAATATACTGCCAAACTAATGGATATTGAACCAAAGATACTTGAATGGACTAGAGAAATACCACGAATGCCAATAAATGATAAAGACATACAAGATTGTCCGGCTTGGAATTTACCAGGTGAAGTAATATTGAAAGATACATCTTATTTGACGCTTACAGATTGGCATAAGCTACCTATAATAAAAGGTGTAAATGCTAGAGAAAAGTTTACTGAAATTCAAAAAGAATCGGATATGTTTTTTAAAAAATTAGGATATGAAAGAGTTGGTAGTAAATATCGTATATTAGAACCTAATAGAGAGAAAATCGCTATTTTTTGTCATGGAGGTTTTGGAAGAACGTGGCTTTCTCATCTGCTTAATATACCGTTACCTATTTTTTGGGCAAGTTTTTTTATCCAAACAACTTCCGTTACAACTATTTTATTTGAGGAAAGGTCAAAAGAATGGGCTGTTCCTAGATGTATAGGATTTGGAGATACATCTCATTTGTATGAAGCAGGAATCGAATGTACATCGACTGGGTTGAAAGCAAATTACTATTAACTAAATGAAAATATCCTAGGATTAAACCATGGCAAATAATATCGGTATAATATTCGACGGTAGTACATATAAAAACCATATATGGCATAAGAATGGCTTTGTAAGTTGTTATCTTATCGCTATAGATGGTTTTTTAGCATATAAAAATTATATATTTTGTTTTTTCAATTATGTGGTTTCATTTTCTTTTTGACTTATTTCAAGATATTTTTCTTTGATTTTCTTGAAATCTTCCCAAGCATCTCTTTTTTTGGAAGGGTCACGTAATAGAGCAGAAGGATGATATGTAGCCGTTAAATAATATCCTTTCCTATCAACCCAAGTTCCATGTTCTCTAGTGATTCTAAAATTTTTATTGATAATACATTGTGCAGAAACTCGTCCGAGACACACGATTATTTTAGGATGTATTAGTTTAACCTGATATCTCAAATATGGTAAACAGGCTTTTTTTTCAGTTTCAAGGGGATTTCTGTTTCTAGGTGGTCTACATTTTACTATATTAGCTATGTATATTTCTTCTCTTGATATGTCTACTGCTTTTAAAATCTTATCAAAAAGTTGTCCAGATTTTCCTACAAAAGGAGTTCCAGTCAAGTCCTCTTGTTCGCCAGGACCTTCACCAATAAACATTAAATTAGTATTTATATCACCTTTCCCGAATACCATATGATGTCTGGTTTTATATAAATCACATCTAGTACAGTTGTTACATATTTTCTCAAGTTCATTCCAATCTAACATAATATTTTCGCCTCACAGAATTCTTAATAATATATATTATATCAGATAGTCATTAAGTTGAAAATAGATAGTGTTTTATATCAATTACTTTTGTATTACGTATTTAATTGAAGAAAAAGTGTTTTGCTAAAAAATACCATTACATATTTTCTATGAGATAATATCAGTATCGCAAAACACTTTTATTGTTATATAAGTTCACTAATTGATTGTAATTTAATTACTTTTCAAAGATTGAATATAGTTGATTATATCTTCGTCGGTTTCTTGTTTTAATAAAGCACTACCGATAAAGGCTGCATCAGCTCCTGCTTTTTCTATTCTAACGATATCTTCACGAGTGGAGACACCAACGCCACAATAAATAGGATTCTTAATGCCTCTTTCTCTAAGATACTTGATACATTTATCAAGTGTTTCATAACCTTCTTTTTCTTTTCCACCAGATTTTGATTGGAGATAAACGAAGCCATTAGAGGCTAGAGCACTTGTGACATTCTCTTCTGGTAAATCAAAAGGTACCCAACAGGATATTTTAATACCTTCTTTGATAAGTTGATTTTTGATATCTTCGTTTTCAAGACCAACCATTATCAAGTCGTAGGTTTCTAATTCTTTACAACGTTTAATGAATTTTTCTACACCAATTGCTTTAATGGTATGTTCATAAGCTAATAATATTATTGGAGTATTGGGATATTTTTCTTTTAATGTCTCGATACCTTTGAAGTATTTATCAAAATCGTCACAAGCTTCCATAGCTGCTTTCATTCTACCGCCAATAAAATCACTATCTAAATAAGCATTATCTGTAGGAAAATCTACTTCTAGAAAGTCACAACCGGCTTTTATATATATGTCTGCTCTTTCTATGCTTTTTTCTATGGTTGGATAACCAAAAGACAAGTAACCAATTATTTTAACACTCATTAGTTGTACCTCCGTTATATATTTTTAATATAAGTTTTTTCATGTGTTCTACATCTGGAACTATTGGATTGGTCTTAGTACATCCATCGGCAATGGCTAACTTTGCAATCTCTTCTAATTGAGCTTTGAATGAGTCATCATCATTAATTACTTCTTTTAGAGAAAAAGGTATATCTAATTGATTATTAATTTCTCTTACAGCATCTAATAAAGAATCTTTATTGATTTTCTTAGCCAGTTCATTATAGCGTTTTTTAGCCATATCATCTGACATGTTGAATTCAATTACATAAGGAAGAATTATAGCATCAGCTAGACCGTGAGGAATTCCGAATAATCCCCCTACAGTATGAGCAATACTATGTACTATCCCTAGAGATACATTAGTAAATGCCATACCAGCGAAGCAAGATGCGACTTGCATGTTTTCTCTTGCTGTCAAATCATTTCCTGTATTGTAAGCTGTTACTAGATTATCAAGTATCATAGCTACTGCTTTTTCTGCTAATACATCAGATATCATATTGGCTCTTGTTGAAGTATAGGCTTCTATTGCATGTGTAAGGGCATCCATCCCTGTTGCGGCAGTAAGTCCCTTAGGCATTGAGGCAGTAATATCAGGTTCGAGAATAACTACATCAGGTATCATTTTCATATCACTGGCACCTGATTTTTTATGAGTAGCTGTATTAGTTATAACTACAGAACGGCTGACTTCACTAGCAGTACCACTGGTAGTTGGAATAGCTATCATTCTAGCTTTATTTCTAAGAGGGGGCATATTATTATGCTTTGATTCAAATTTATCTATTGTATCGATTTCTGGGTATTCATATATTACCCACATAGCTTTGGCAGCATCCATAGCAGAACCACCGCCAACACCTACAATCCAGTCAGGACCGTATTCCATCATTTTTTTGGCACCTTCATGAATTGTCTCGAAAGATGGATCAGGTTCAACATCATCAATAATAATTGATTCAATACCAGCATCTTTCAAATAACCTTGAATCTTAGCCATATGGCCACTGACAATTAGATAATCACCACTTGTTACGATTACAGCTTTATTACCTTCTATAGTTTTTAGATGTTCAAGAACTCCTTGTCCGAACATCAATTGTTCTCCGCCTAATTTCATTGGACGCATCATTTTAGTCACTCTCCTCATATCATTATTTATGTTCAATCTTATTCATAAGTTTTTTAACTTTTTCAGTATCTATTACTCCGTCACTTTTTATACTAGATCCTACAATAGCTCCATCAGCGATATTAAGTTGTTCATCAGCATTATCAGTTGTAACTCCACTACCAATGAATACAGGTATTTTTACAGTGTTTTTAACTCTTTTAACTGCATCTATTGGTGTTTCACCACCAGTATGTGAACCAGTTACAATAACTCCGTCTGCTCCGCAAGCTTGTGCCCATACAGCAGATTCTTCAAGGCTAATGTTAGAATTTAACATGTGAGTATATTTAACTTGAACATCAGCTAATATTTTGACTTCTGTTGCATCAATGGCTTTTCTATATTTTAAAGCTTCATCACAGCAAGCTTCCATAATTCCATTAAAGCTGACAACGGTATCTACAAAAACAGGTAAACGTATAAAATCAGCTCTAGCTCCTTTTGCGCAAGCTAATCCACTTTTATAATCACAAAAAGCTGCATCTACACCAATGGGTACATTGGTATGCTCTTTTATAACAGCTGTTAAGGCTGCAAGTGCAGCAGTTTGTTCAGTAGTAAGTAAATGACTGAAAGGGATGTCTCCATCGTTTTCTACCATTATGCCATTTACACCGCCTGCTTCTAAAGCTTTTGCATCTTTTAAGGCAGCAGCATAAATCTTTTCCATATCACCATCAAAATTAGCTGTACCTGGTAAAGCTTTCAAGTGTACCATACCAATAATAGGTTTATTTGTTCCAAATATTTTCTTGCACCAACTCATAATTAATCGTCCTTTCCTCTATGATCAGTTGAATTTATAGTATAATATGAAGCTTCAATAGCTTCATGTTTCTATGCATTTGCATTGTGATATAATACGATTCCATCAAGTACTACACGTACAAGATCTTCTTCTTCAGCTTTTTGTCTATTTCCACCTTTCAGGTAGTTTTTGAGATTCTCAAGAACTGTTGTCATAGTTACGACACATCCTTTAATACCCATTAGACGTGAAAGAGTAAGAATCGTACTGCTTTCCATATCAATTCCACCAATGTTGTACTTTTTAAGTTCTTGAATATCTTCTACTATAGGTAGTTGTAATTTATTAGATAATCGGGATTCTCTCATTTGACTATAGAACCCGTCATAACTGCAAATTATTGAATTATCATAACCAAATCCATTATTTTCAGCACTTTTGTTCATATATTCAACAAGTTCAAAGTCAGCTACTGCGGGATATGATCTATCAACATATGTTGTTGTCGTACCATCTTCACGCATAGCGCCAACAGGTATAATGAATTTACCTAATAGATCATCTCTAAGTCCCATAACAGTTCCTAATCTCACTGCAACTTCCATACCACATTCATACATTTCTTCTAAAGCTATAGCTGCTGAAGGGCCTCCAATACCTGTTGAACTTATTGTTATCTTAACACCCTTATAGAATCCGGTATAAGAGTGGAACTCTCTACTTACAGCAATTTCTTTTACATCTTCCATAAAGCTGATTATTTTTTCAACTCTTCTTGGGTCGCCTGAAAAAACGACATATTTACTAATATCTTTATCAGTTGATTTTAGATATAAGGTCTTTTCCATTATGCCAATTCCTTTCTTCTGATTTCTAATCTATAAATTGTTAATAAAGTTGAGTTTATACCGTTCTTTTAATTGTTCTTCACTAGGCACATTACCTAAACATCCCATTTCTTCTATTATAAATGAGGCAACTGTAGCTCCTACTTTTCCACAATCCATATAGGACATCTTGTGGACCAATCCATATATGAAACCTGCTATATAAGAATCACCCACACCTGAAGTGTCTGTTACTTTATCAGGTTTAGCTATTGGTACTGTTTCTTTCATGATTTTACCATTGTGTTTGCATAAAATAAGGCTACCATTTTTTCCTTGTGTTATAACTAAGCATTTGCAACGACCATTATCAAATAAGTCACATATGTCTTTAAGATTAAACAACTTCTTGATTTCTTTTTTTTCTCCTTCATTCATGAAAATAATAGTAGAGGAGCTAAGCAAGTATTTTAGAGCATCTTCTTTGAATGCTTTAAAGTCACATTTCATGCCGAATATAATAGGAACATTTTCATTGATGCAAGCTTTTGCAAAAGCAATATTATATTCTAGATTTCCTACTGTTATGACACCGTATTTTGCTCTTTTTATAATCTCTTCATCAATGTGAACAGGATATTTATCAGACATAGCACCTGGATAAAATAATGTTATATGATTACCCATATCATTTTCTATAAGATAAGAGTTAGAGGTAACATCTTCTTCTATGACTTCAATACCATCTAAACAAATGTGGATATCTTGTAAGAAATCTCTATATCCTGTGGATTGAAAATCATTTCCGACACGCATCATTAGCATAGATTTTAATGATAATTTAGCACAAGTATAGGCAATATTGACATTGCATCCACCATAATATATTTTACTGTTATCCGAATTCTGGATTATTGAAGTTTTCCCAATGGAGATGGAATCTTCTGTTTTGATTATTCTGTCTAGGCTGGGATAGCCCACCGCTATGATGTCTATATCTTTAGTCATTAAATTCACCACCATCTAGATTCTCATATAGTTCATTCATTGTAATGACACTACCTAAGTATTTTTTTATATCTGTTAAGTGAACATTATTAACTACTTCATCGTTGGTAGCGACACATTCTTTTATAACGATTGGGTTATAGTCCAGATGATAAGCACCTTCTACGGTCGCACGTATGCAACAGTTGGTTTTAGTACCACATATAAGAAGGTTTCTTATATCATGTTCCCTTAGAATAAGATCAAGGTCAGTTCCGCAAAAGGCATTATATCTTCTTTTTTTAACAATATAGTCAGTTCTTTCGTCATATCCGAGTTCTGGCATTATTTCTTCACCGCCAGAACCTTCTAGGCAATTAATCCTTCTTCCAGAACCTAGCTCTTTGTCAAATAAATATTTTCTATGATAATGTTGTACAAAAATTATTAAAATATTTTTTTCTCTACAGTGATCAATTACATCACGGATTCTAGGTAGAATTTCTTGGTTCTGAGGATAAAATACTTTTCCATCCGGGTGTGCAAAGTCATAAAGCATATCCACAATTACTAAAGCTGTTTTTTTATTCATCTTTTATCCCCCTATCTAAGTTACCAATCATTCTAACAGCTCCAACAATTGATAACACTAATACTATAAATATAAAAGGTATCATTTGTATAAATGTGCCTGGAATGTTAAGATTCTGTAAACGCATTTGAATAGAATCAGCAAAACCAAATAGGAAACTAAATACATAGGTACCAAGAGTAGTACCTCTTCCACAGAATATTGCTGCAAGGGCAATAAATCCACGGCCATTAGTCATATTTTCAACAAACATAGTGAGGTTGCCAAGGGAAAGATTAATCCCAGCGAGTGCACATAGTATTGCGCTTATATAAACAGTAGAGTATTTAATTCTATTGACTTTGATACCAATAGCTTTTGCAGCTTCTTCATTTTCTCCTACAGCTCTAACGTAAATACCGTATTTAGTATGATTCAGAACGAAATATACTAGAATCGCAATGATAATACTTACATAAACCATAGGTGAATGGTTATTCAAGATAGGTCCAATAAAAGGTATTTTGTCCAAAAATTCAATATGAATAGGGGTGGTTCCTACTATTTTAGGGTCTGAGAATACACCTCTCCTACCAAATGCGACTTGTAAGACAAAAGATGTCAAACCAGCTGCGAAAATATTAACTGCCAAACCTGTGATTATAAAATTCCCTTTCAAAGTGATGCCAAATACATTGAAGAGCAGTGCAAAAAGCATTGATGCAACTATAGCAGAAATAATCGCTATAAAGATACTTCCAGTGGCAAAACTAGCTATTACTCCTGCGAATGCTCCAATGAGCATCATGCCTTCTAATGCAATGTTAAGTACATTAGCTTTGTGTGTGAATAGTCCTCCAAGGGCAGCTAATACAATAGGTGTTGCCATTCTTAAGGATGTGTGTAATATTGCTTCTATCATACTAACTCCTCACTTTCCTTCTGAACATAAGTTTGAGTCTTGACATGAAACTGAATTCTGTATTTAAATAATCTACAGCTAAAAAGAAGATGATTAAACCTTGAATGATACTTATTAGTGATCTTGGAACACCAACCATAAGCTCCATAGTACTTCCACCATTTTTAAGTATTCCGAAGAATAATGCAGCTATTAAAATACCAATGGGATTATTTTTACCAAGTAGTGCGATTGTCATACCATCCCATCCATATCCAGGTGAAAAACCAGCTATAAATCTATGATGAACGCCTAGGATTTCTCCAGCACCGGCAACACCAGCAAGCATCCCACTAACTACCATTATGATGATAGTTTTTTTTCTGGTGTTCATACCAGTTGCTTCTGCAAAACTTACGTTATGTCCAATAGCTTTTATTTCGAAACCTAGTCTTGTATATTTGAATATATAGTAGACTATACATACCATGACAATAGCTATCAAGAAAGCAAAGTTCAGTTGAGATGTTTTCATGAAACGAGGAAGGTAGGCACTTTGTTCTATAGGGTATGTAGCGGCATAACCTTCACCTGAATAGAATACGAAGTTAGTCAAGTAATCAGTTAACAAAATTGCTACATAGTTTAACATGATAGTGACCACCATTTCATTAACATTAAATCTGCCTTTTAATACACCAGGTATAAGAGCGAATAGTCCACCAGCTATAATAGCCGCAACTATACATAATAGGACATGGATTACTGTTGGTATACCTTTTAATGTAAAACCTACATAAGCGGCAGCAAATGCACCTAGATACATTTGACCTTCAACACCCATATTAAATAGATTCGCTTTAAAAGCAACTGAGATTGCAAGTCCTGTTACAATAATAGGAGTAGCACTGAATAATGTATTGTATAAAGCGCTTTTTCCAACTAGAGCTCCTCGAAACATGGCTGAATAAGCTTCTATTGGATTATGTCCAGATATAATTATCAATATAGCTCCTACGATAAAGGCAAATATGACAGGTAAGATTAAATAAAATACTCTTTTTGAAATTTGTTTATAGTCAATTTTAGCCATTGTTCTCTACCTCACTTCTATCTGTTATTCCAGCCATAAGGAATCCTAGTTCCTCTTTTGTAGTTTCTTTAGCATTGACTTCTCCTATAACACTACCTTTGTACATAACAATTATTCTATCGCTCAGGTTCATAATTTCTGACAGTTCAGATGATACTACAA
Organism: Vallitalea longa; assembly: GCF_027923465.1. Classification (NCBI taxonomy): domain Bacteria; kingdom Bacillati; phylum Bacillota; class Clostridia; order Lachnospirales; family Vallitaleaceae; genus Vallitalea; species Vallitalea longa. Next base: position 71,800 of record NZ_BRLB01000008.1, on the reverse strand, counting down.
GGACAGCTTTGTTATCATTTCGAAGTTTAATTAGCTGTTTATGAATAAATTCTATTGAACCAATATCAACTCCACGAGTAGGCTGACTGGCTATAACTAAATCTGGATTCATAGATAATTCTCTTGCAATGATAACTTTTTGGGCGTTTCCACCTGATAACTGACCTACGTTTCCATCTGCCGAACCCACACGTATATCAAAGTCATCAATTAATTCATCACGGTTTGTCTTTATTTTGTTGTAGTTATAATGATAAGTTGAACCAAATTTATTCGTATCATGATAACCTGCCATAAGGTTTTCTGATATTTTCATATTTCTGCACAAACCATGTTTATATCTATCTTCTGGAATAATACCAATTCCTAGTTTCCTTATTTTTTCAGAAGGATAATTAGTTATATTTTTACCTTTATAAGTTATTTTTCCGTTTGTACATTTCATAAGTCCTGTAATTACTTTAATCAACTGTGATTGACCGTTACCTTCAACTCCTGCAACACCTAGGATTTCACCTCTTTTGACAGTGAAATTTACATTATTGAGTAATTTGATTTTTTGTTTATTGGTTACGCTAAGATTATTAACAGTAAATAGCTTTTCACCAATTTTTGCTTCTGATTTTTCTACTTGCAACAAGACATCTCTACCTACCATTAATTTGGCTAGGTCTTTTTCTGTCACATCATTGGTTTCTACTCGGCTTACTATTTCGCCTTTTCTAATGACTGTTACACTATCAGAGCATTTCTTGACTTCACCTAGCTTATGTGTAATAATGATGATTGTCTTACCCGCCTCACGGAGCTCGTTTAGACTAATTAGTAATTCATCAACTTCTTGAGGAGTAAGTACAGCAGTTGGTTCATCTAGTATTAAAATATCCACATTGCGATAAAGCATTTTTAATATTTCTACCCTTTGTTCAGTTCCTATAGGAACATTTTGGATTTTATCTTTGGGATTAATATTAAAACCATATTTATCAATAAGTTCTTTTACGACTTTTATTTCTTTTTTCTTATTAATGCGAATGCCTTTGGTAAGTTCATCGCCCAATAAGATATTTTCAAAGATTGTAAATGTAGGTACTAATTTAAAATGCTGATGTACCATACCGATACCAAGATTGATAGCATCACGAGGATTTTTTATTGTAACGTGTTTTCCTTTAATTAAAATTTCACCCTCAGTGGGTTGTAATAAACCATATAACATATTCATAAGAGTTGATTTTCCAGCACCGTTTTCCCCAACAATTGCATGGATTTCACCCTTTTTGACTTGTAGATTAATGTTATTATTAGCTGTAAAATCTCCGAATTTCTTTGTGAGATTTTTAGTTTCAATAATATACAAGGAAATTCACTCCTTTACATAACAAGTTCGTATATTGATGTAAACTTGGATGATTTTAATTTATTTATATAGATATCCACTAATCACAATACATTTCAAGGTGTTTTCCCTTATTCTATAGCCTTGAAATGTATTGACTGAGGATTAGGGATATCTTTTTTTATTCTTTTGAGACATCAGTAACTTTGATTTCTCCGTTTGAAATTTTTTCTTTTATTTCTTCTAATTTATCAAGATATTCTTGTTTTAACATATCTTTTGTATGTTCCATTGGACTAAGTTCCGTACCTTCTTTTAATCCTAATTCGATAAGATTTTGGTCATCGATAGTACCATCTTCTAATTTTTCTGCAAGCATAACCATTGCCATGTCCAGTCTTTTCATCATACTTGTTAGGATATTACCAGGTACGATATAATCTTGGTCGGAGTCAACACCTATTGCAAAAACATTTTTATCTTTTACGGCTTCGAATATACCTTCGCCAGTTCCACCTGCTATTTGATATACTACGTCTGAACCTTGATCGATCTGTACTAGAGCGAGTTCTTTTCCTTTTGCAGGATCACCAAATGAATTAGAGTATCCTTTCAATACTTTGATTTCTGGGTCTATATATTTGGCACCTTCTTCATAACCAACTATAAATTTATCAATACCAGGAGATTGAACTCCACCTATTGCACTGATTACTTTTTGATCATTTGTTTTGTCTATGGATTCATCGGTTGTTACCATAGCTGCTAGAGCGCCAGCTAAGAATGAGCCTTCATGTTCTTTAAAAATTACAGAAGTAACATTTGGTTGGTCTACAACTATATTGAATATTGCGAATCTTGTATCTGGAAATTGGGGAGCTACAGTAGCTAGAACATCAGCATGTCCATATTCAAGGGTACATACTAAATCATAGCCTGCTTTTGCAAGTTCAGTTAAGTATTTTTCACCTTCTGAGACATCTGCAGGTTCAACAACTTTTATTTCCATTCCTAAATCTTTTTCAATTTTTTTAAGTCCTTCATATCCAGAATCATTATAAGAACGATCTCCTAACCCACCAGCACTTGTTACCATGGCAACTTTGAAAGTTTTGTCTTCTGAATCTTTGTCTTTAGTGTCAGCTGATTTTCCACATCCCACTAATAATAAAGTCAAGCATAACATTATTGCAAATACCTTTTTAAAGTTCATTTTCTTCCTCCTTTTAAGTAATAAATAAGTTTTTATTAGTTTGGTCATATATGATAAGTTCCATTCTACTTTTTTTAGAAAGTTCTTTCGTACTAATATGAAGGGGTAAAATATTGGTACGAAAGTAAGTAGAATAGGAAAATACCTTTAGGTTATTCAACAAAGTCTATATAGAATTTGGATCTATCTGATCTATAAAATGTTTTGAAATATTCTATTAATATTTTGCTGCTATTATGTTCACCATATACCCAACCATTAAATTTCAATAAAGGTAGGTTAAGGTTAATGTCTAGTGCTTTTGCTATTACTTCATCGGGTAGTACGGCTTCAACAGTTCTGTTAGAACCGATTATATCTATTTTATAAACAGTCGATAAAGTTTTGTATATAGAACTTTTATTAAAATTGAAGTTTTCTATTGATGGAACATATTTGTAAGGTATATATGATTTGGTATAGTTTATAGGTGATCCTTCAATTAGATTAACTCTCTCGGTGTAGAAGACTTTATCCTTAGGAGTAAGATTCATTTGGTGGCTTAATCTTTTACTTGGAGTCAAGACATCATATTTTATGACTTTTGATATAGGATCAAAGCCCTTGCTTCTTAACATTTCTTTACAACTAGTTAATTTAAGTAATCCTTGAGAGAACTTCTTGCCTTTTACATATGTCCCTTTTCCATGTATTTTATACAGATAACCTTCATTAACTAATATATCTATAGCTTTTCTTACGGTAGTTCTACTTATATCGTATTTTTCCATCATTTCTCGTTCTGAAGGTATTAGTTCATCTGCATTTACTTCTTCATTTTCTATCATTTTTATTATTTCTTGCTTCAGTTTGTAGTATAAAGGTATAGGTGTATCGATACTTTTCATTTTTATCCTCCTTAGGTGGTGATAACGCGATGTCATCTCGTCACTACCAGTTGAGAAGAGTGTAGCACATTTTTTTACATAATTCAAGGCGTTTTGTGAAAAAAGTCTATTTTTTTAACTATATTAATTGGAAATTGTGTAATTTAAAGGATGGTAGTTTGAAAAAAATATTTATACAATAAGTAGTTGGTAAATATGACGGGATTATATTGATTATTATCGTAAAGTTAATCAAAATAGATAAAATATGAATGAAATCATATTATTCATATTAAGTAAAGACTATCCCATAAATCATGGATAGTCTTTCGTATGTTAAGAATTTTTTTGTTTGTATTCTTTTAAAGCTTTTGCTAACTGGTCTGGACATGATGTTTGTTTAGAACCACAAGGAGTTCCTTCTAAACGATCAATTACTTCATCAACTTCCATTCCTTCAATCAGTTGGCTAATGCCTAATAGATTGCCGGCACATCCATATGTAAATTTTACATTAGTTACTTTGTTATCTACTACATCAAATGTTATTTTTTTAGAGCATGTTCCTGTTGGGTAATATTCGTACATTCTTATTTATCCTTTCTATAATATTTTCTGCCTAATGGAGTTATTTTTATATTAGTCAAAAATATTAATATGCTAGACTTCTTGTTGTAACTTGTCTTTTTATGTAGATAGTATACAATAATAAAAAAATATTGGCAATAAAAAGTTTTTTTACTAGGTATTCAAATCCCAAGTCATAATTTTAGTTATTAAAAAATAGTTATTTTGTTTAAATATAATTTTATATAAAATACTGTTCACAAAATATTAGTACTATGAGATAATTGATATAAGGATACTAGAAAATTTTTAAAAATACATACGGTAAATATTATATAGGAGGATTAGTAAATGAGTGTTGTAGGAATCATAGGAGCTATGGAAGAAGAAGTAGCAGCCTTAAAAGAGAAGATAGTTATAGATGAGGTTAAAAAATACGCTAGTCTGGAATTTTATAGTGGTAAGATGTATGACAAAGATATAGTTGTAGTTAGATGTGGCATCGGAAAAGTTAATGCAGCAGTGTGCACACAGATCATGATAGATAAATTTGGTGTAGACATGATAATTAATACTGGTGTTGCAGGTGCTGTCAGTAACAAACTGAATATAGCAGATATTGTTGTCTCTAGTGATGCACTTCAACATGATATGGATGCAACGGGATTCGGATATAAAGTTGGAGAAATTCCTAGAATGGATGTAAGTTGTTTCAAGGCAGATGAAAAATTAATAGAATTAGCTAAGAAAGCAAGTAGTAATAAGATTGCAGATCATAAAGTATTTGTTGAAAGAATTGTCAGTGGTGACCAATTTGTTTCTGATATGAAAGTCAAAGAAAGATTAATAGAAGATTTTAACGGTTTCTGTACAGAAATGGAGGGGGCAGCTATTGCACATGTATGCCATCTTAATAAGATACCTTTTGTAATAATTAGGTCAATATCTGATAAAGCGGATAATTCAGCAGAAACTAATTTTGAAGAATTCACTCAAATCGCAGCAGATAATTCTACAAAAATTATAGAAGGAATGATAGAAATATTATAAATTGTAAATAATTTACAAATAACTCTTCCAATAATTGCAATATTGATGTATAATAATTGTAAATAATTGGAAGGGGAGTTTCTTATGTATGATACAATTAATCTAATAGTATGCTCAATATTAACTTTTGTTTTTATTATAGGTGTATTTAGCTGTTTATCGGCTAATAATAAATATAATGGAATACTGAAAACTATTGACGGGAAATTTATGGACAAGGATATAATGTTTATAGAACATAAATATAGACACAGGGTTGTTTCGGGAACTAAGCCATTGAATACAAAAATATTTATAGAGAAAAATCTTTATAATATCAAAGTTAATAAGATACCAATATATATATTAGAGGATCTAGCAATCAATACATTATATTTTACAATATTAATAGGCCTTACATTCACTTTCCTGGAAATAGCATTGCTTAATAAGATTAATATAGAAGTTTTGCCTAATGTATTGATATGTGGTATATTTGGGTTAGTATTAGGACTTATATTACTTGGAGTTAGAATGATTTGTAGAATAGATGACAAAAAAGAAATTGCTACAATTTATCTGTGCAACCATCTAGATAATGAGTTGAAAGTCGTTATGAATGGGGTTAAGATTGCTAATGAAGATTATGGAAAAAGTAAGGAAATTAAAAAAATTCATAAGAAAGGCAAAAAAGATATACACGATATCTCTGACTATTCTAGGCCTAGTAGAGACAGGGATGAAGATATATCAAACAGTGCGAAAATATCAAAAAGCCCCAGATCAAGAAGGAAAAGCACTTTATTAAATGAAAATGATTTGGAGGATGTTATAAAAGAAATAATGTCTTAGTTATATGAACATCATATCAGTTACTTTTAATGAGTAAGTGATATGGTGTTTTTTTATACTATTTTAATTTACTAAATTTTATTATTGTTTCATTATTTCCTATATAAATATTATCGCTATCGTTTGTTTTTATATAAATGGAGCTATCTTTTTTTACTAAATGACCAGTTGAATTTTCTGTAGGTTTTTCGTTATGTTTTGTTTCACTCTTTATCGTATCAACAAATTCATATTCATCTGTAACGTCAAATTCATTACCTGTGGTTTTGTATATTTCATCATTATACATTACCAATGGAGGACGAGAAGCATCTACTTCATCATCATCATTATTACTACAACCAGTAATATTGAAAAAAAAGATTATTATTAAAATTACATATAAAAATTGTTTCATTTAAACAGTTCACTCCTTTAAAAATCAAGATACTATTTCTATGATAAGACTTAAACATGAATTTCTTTTTTTTACCTTATAAATAACTATATCATATAGCCTTTAATAAATGTGTTGTTATTTGTCATAACTATTTTTCCTTGATTATATAAATATTTATTAAAAAATAATATCATATTCTAACTAATATTGAATGAATATTTAAGTTGTTATATATTGAGGTTAAATCAACATAAAAAATAAATGATAATTGGTATATTAAAACATATTTTTACTTATACTGAAAGTGGTATGAACAAATAATAACAATTATTGAAATAATAAATACTTGATAATAACTATTATTATGTTATAATGATTATTACAGGATATATTTAGTAATTTATAGCTAATTGCTAACACATAAAAAGGAGGAATGAAGAGATGAGTGTTAATCTACCTATTACAAATGAACATGGTTTTTATGAAATTAGACTTGAGAGTATAGGAGGACTAGGGGCCAATCTTATCGGTAAAATATTGGGTGAGTTAGGTGCATTGTATCTTGAACTCAATAGTTCTAACTTTGCCAGTTACGGTTCTGAAAAAAAAGGAACACCTGTTAAATCATTTATCAGATACTGTGATACTGATAAAGAGATCAGAATAAATAGTCCAATAGAAAAACCTCATGTAATTGGAATTTTTCATGAGAATCTTGCTGGGAAAATTCCAGTTATGGCAGGTGTGGATGAGAATACAGTTGTTGTAGTCAATACCAATGATGAACCAGATGCTGTTAGAGATAGACTCAAAATGCATGCAGGAACATTAATATGTATTGATGCGTTAAAGATAGCTTTGGAAGAACGTACTAGAATCAATATGGTATTGCTGGGGGCTATAGGAAAAGCTACAGGATTCATTACACTTGATTCATTGGAACAAGTAGTCAGAGATACAGTAGGTAAGAAATATCCAGCTGCTCTTGAAGGAAATTTAGCAGGAGTCAGGAGAGGTTATGAAGATATTATTGGAACTGAATATAAGGATGATGGCAAGTATCCATATCAAGAATATAAAGAGGTAAAAAGAGACTGGGGTTATGCTAATGCACCTATAGGAGGTGTTAACACAATACCTGGAAGTACTATTACTAATGATGTTTCTGCCAGCAGACAAGGATATGTTCCTATTTTCCATGAAGAGAAATGTATACACTGCGGGCTATGTGATACTACTTGCCCTGATATGGTTTTCCAATTTGTCCAAGGTGAGTATAGAGGTAAACCATCAATGGTTAATAAAGGGTTGGATTATCATCATTGTAAAGGTTGCCTTAGATGTGTGGAAGTATGTCCAACAGCAGCATTAACAGCTGAGTTAGAAAGAGATTATGATATTGGTAAACTACATGTAAGAAACAAAGACCTTATTGTAGATTCTCTGGAATTTGAAGATACTGGAGCTAATTCAATCGTTAATACTGAAAGCGGAAACTAGAATAGAGGAGGATTAAAGAATGGTAGAACAAAAGATTGTTTTTGATAGTGGAAATGAACTTGCGGCTTATGCTGCAAAACAAATAAATTATCATGTAATGGGTTATTATCCAATCACTCCATCAACCAAGATTGCCGAACATCTTGATTTGTTAAAAGCCGAAGGTGAACATGATGTAATGATGATACCTGGTGATGGAGAACATGGGGCAGCGGGTATTTGTTATGGAGCTACAGCGGGTGGTGGTCGTGTTTTCAATGCTACATCAGCTAATGGTTTGCTCTATGCTCTAGAACAATTACCAGTACAGTCCGGTACTAGGTTGCCTATGGTACTTAATGTTGTGTGTCGTACTGTATCCGGTCCTCTTTCTATAAAAGGCGATCATAGCGATATAATGTATACTCTCAATGCAGGATGGATAATACTTTTTGCCAAAGACCCACAGAGAGTATATGACATGAACATATGTGCTCTAAAAATTGCAGAGAAGGTTAAACTACCAGTAATAGTTGCATTTGATGGATTCTTCACTAGTCATCAGAAGAGAAGAGCTAAAGTTTTCGAGAAAGATTCAGATGTTCAGGATTTCATTGGAAAATATGAACCGGAACATCACTTGTTAGATCCTGATAAACCTGTTACTATGGGTTCTTATATGAATGAACCTGACCTTATTAATAATAAATTCCAATTGCATGAAGCTATGAATGATGCAAGAGGAGTAATAAAAGATGTTCTTAAGGAATATGGACAACTATCAGGTAGAACTTACGATGTTGTTGAAGGCTATAAAATGGAAGATGCAGATGCTGCTCTATTCATAATAGGTTCAAGTTATGATACAGCAATTCTAGCAGTTGATGAATTAAGGAAAAAAGGTAAGAAAGTTGGGGTTTTTGCGGTTAATGCCCTTAGACCTTGGTACAAAGAAGAACTATATGAAATGGTCAAGAATACAAAAGCTATAGTTGTTGCCGATAGACAAGATAGTTATGGTGCTAACGGTGGGAATCTATCTATTGAGTTAAAAGCTACATTACAAGATTACAAAGCAGATATTGAAGTAGCTACATTAGTATATGGACTTAGTGGTAAAGATTTCTATATAGAAGATGCGATTGATATGCTTAATAGGGCTCTTGATATTGTGGAGACTAAAAAAGTTGAGAATAGATTTGATTACTATGGTAACTACACAGGAAAAGAAGGTTATAAGCCTGAGCAATTATTTAAACCAATAACTAAAGAAGAAGCATCACCAGGTGTAACAACAGTAGTAAAAGACGAAGAGACAGGAAAATTCATTGCAAAAGGCGGTATTCCAAAAAATGCTACCAAGATGCCCAAAAGATGGGCACCAGGTTCAGGAGCATGTCCTGGTTGTGGTATACCTGTTAACGTTAATCTATTGTTAAAAGGTATTGAAGGTAATGTAGTTCTATTATTCCAGACAGGTTGTGGAATGGTTGTTACGACTCCTTACCCTCAAACAGCATTTAGAGTGAGTTATATCCATAACTTATTCCAAAATGGTGGAGCAACATTATCAGGTGTTGTTGAGATGTTCCATCAGAAACAAAAAAGAGGCGAGATACCTGAAGGAGAAGATTTTACATTTGTTATGATCAGTGGAGATGGTGGTCTTGACATAGGTATGGGAGCGGCTCTTGGTGCTGCACTTAGAAATCACAAGATGATAATTATGGAATACGATAATGGTGGTTACATGAATACTGGATATCAATTATCATATTCATCACCAAAAGGAGCTAAGACTTCTACTTCACATGTTGGTCCAGCTCAAGCAGGAAAGGCAAATTATAATAAGGATACACCTATGATATTTGCAGCAACCAACATTCCTTATGTTGCGACAGTTGCTGAATTCATGCCAAGTGATTTTATTAAAAAAGCCGCCAAAGCCCAAAAATATGCTCAAGAATATGGTTTGGCTTTCATAAAAGCATTATCTGCTTGTCCTCTAAACTGGGGAGATGAGCCAAGATATGAGAGAAGTGTTATAGAAGCGGGAGTTAACAGCTGTTATCATCCTCTATATGAAATAGAGAATGGTATTACAACAATAACTTATAATCCTGAGACTAAGAATAAGAAGATTCCTATGGCAGATTTCTTCAAGATGATGGGAAGGACTAAGCATTTAACCAAACCTAAATATGAAGCACTTCTTGATGATATTCAGAATGAGGTTGATAGAAGATGGGAGAGATTAAAGGCTAGGAATGATAGTCTAGTTTTATAGTTTACAAGAGTATGGAATATACTTATAAAGAATTGCAATGTTGATAAAATAATCCCTAAAACTGTTATTAGGAAAAACTTAACAGCTTAGGGGTTGTTTTTATTACTATTCAAAATTCTATAGCTTAAATAGATGTATAATTATTAATATTAGGAAAAAAAGTGATTGATTTGGCAATTAGAAAATAAATTTTTTGTACTAAGCTTATATTAATAAGTTCAAAATCATAATTATATATAGTATTGTTTGACAAAATATAAGTCGAAATATATACTAAATATATTAAAAATGATAAAAACCATAGGTTTTTGATAATAGTATGGATGTGTTGTTATGAAATTTAGAACTAGAATACTACTTATATGCTTTATTGTCGTTGTTGGAGTTGTAGTACTTAATACTACGATATTAACGTTTTATGTATCAGATTCACTGAAAGAAAATGCAATAAATAGTTCACAAGCTGTTAATAAGCAGACATTAATCGCTTTTGATAATCTGATAACCTCGTTAGATAACTTGTCACAAATTCCTATTATGGACGAAGCAGTTTTTAAAGTACTAGATGGAAGTTATGAACAGTATCCCGAAGATATGAAAAAATTTCAAATGTATAGGGACAGTGATAAAGTATCAGCTAAATTATATACAAGCATATTGTATAATAATGAATACATTAATTCAGTGACTTTAATACCATTTAATTCTCCACTGATATATTCGAAAAATAGATATTCAGTATCGCCAATCGATAATTTTGAAAACCAACATTGGTATGATACACTGTATAATTCTAATGGTAGTTCTATAATATTACCTCTTCATAAGGACACTATGTATGGCATAGATAGTGGAGATATCATATCTGTAGGTCGCCTTATTATGAATGCAAGAACTAATAGAAAGTTAGGGATATTAAAAATTGATGTGAAAATAAATGACCTAGTAGAATTGTGGAATAATGAATCTATACATTCTGGTACACAAATATTTGTATCAAATAATGAAAACGATATTATTTATTCGTCTTTTGAAGATAAAAGTAAAGAGAAAACCGATAATATAATGGAACAGGTCATATCAGGAAAAACTAATATAAGGATAGATAAAAAGGATTATCTTTCTATATTGACCACATCAAATATTACAGGGTGTTCTATCATGATGTTAATACCAAAAAGTACTATATACAAAGAAGCATATACAACAATGGTGATAATGATTCTAGTAGCTGTTTTTTGTATTCTCATTGCATTTATCGTGTCTGAAATGACATCAAGGCATATTATGAAGCCTATTAAGAGTCTTAACAGTACAATTAAAGAAGCATATAAAGGAGATTTATCTGTTAGAGTAGATACAACATCTAAAGGTGAATTTGGGGAATTATGTCATGCCTTTAATTTGATGATAGATAACACACAAAATCTTATAAATAAAATATACATAGAAGAAAATGAAAAAAGAGAGATGGAATATAAAGCACTACAAGCACAGATTTCTCCGCATTTTATGCTTAATACTCTTAATGCGATTAAATTGATGGCTACAATGCAAGGAGCAAAATCAATAGAGACATCTTTGGACTCAATAGGACATATCATCGGTTTCGCTATCAAAGATAAATCTGATAAGATTACAATTGAAACAGAACTAAAACAAATTCAATATTACATTCAAATATTATCTCTCAGGTATTATAATAAATTTAATATTACATTTGATGTAGAAGACAGAGTTTTGGGTTGTTATACTTTAAAATATTTATTGCAACCGATTATGGAGAATTGTATCTTCCATGGTTTTGACAATATGGACAAGAAAGGTAATATAAATATAAAGATTCATATACAAAACAAAATGATTGTTTATGAAGTCCTTGATAACGGTAATGGTATCTCACAACAAGTAATTGATAATATACTTATAAAAGAAAAGACTAATGATGGATTTAATAAGATTGGTATTTATAATGTGAATAAAAGAATTCAAATGATTTATGGTAAGGATTTTGGAGTGCAAATAAAAAGTAGTTTAGGTGAAGGTACACTTGTTAAAATAACGATTCCTATAGAAAAAGGTGAAACCATTGATTAATATTTTTTTAGCTGATGATGAAAATTTTGTTAGAATTGGGATTAAATCAGTATTTGATTGGGAAGAGAATGGATATTCCATAATAGGAGAAGCAGGGAATGGCGAAGAAGCAATCAAAAAGATCTTAGAATTAACTCCCGATATTGTTTTTTTAGACATAACAATGCCTATAGTTGATGGTATTACTGTATTAAAAAAAATTAGAGAAAAAGGATATGAGGGATATGTTGTAATGCTTACATGTCACGAAAATTTTGAGTTCGCTCAAAAAGCTCTTAAGTATCAGGCCAACGATTATATACTTAAGAATAACATTTTAGCTGATAATCTTGCAGAATATTTGAAGTCAATTGACAAGAAATATCTATCCAAACATAAGAATAAAGATGATAATCTATCAAATATAAAAGAGTTCAGAACGAACTTTCTTGCGAATATACTTAGGATAGGTTTTGATGAAAAAATTGATTTTGAAACAATTGCTCATAGATATAAGTTGAAAATAAAGAATGGTGATATATATTTAATTGCGGTCAAGATAGAGAACTATGAAAGAATAATCGCAAGGTATGAAAAGAATGGTGATAATATATTTATCAATAGTATCAATAATATTTTTACAAATACATTAGAAAAATATAATGAATTTGAGATAGTCAAGTATTCCAGAGATTTATTTGTTGTACTATTGACCTTTTCAAAAGAGAAAAGCCAATTTAATATAAATAACTATATACAAGATATTGTAAATGACTTATCATATGCTACTAAAACGTTTTTGAATGTTGAAATTGTAATGGCATTGGGATGCAACTACAAAGGGTTAGAAAATATTAATGTGACATATGATAAAGTCCAAAGAATATTGGATCAAACATACTTCTATCCTAATAAGAAAATATATTATCATAACGATAAATATGAATTGGATGTAAATGATAAATACTTGAATGAATTGAAATGTGACTTAATCAAAGGGTTAGAATCAAATAGTAATAATAAGATTTCAAAAACAGTAAAGAAGTTTATTGGGAAGATTACTAAAGACAACATCCTAATCAATGTGGATAAATTTATTTATGTAATTAAAAATCATATGCAGGAATTATGTGGAACGAAAAAAATAGATATAGATTTTGATGTGATTCACAATGCAGATGAATTACTGAAAGTGCTAGAAGAATTTGATGATAGATTAAATATTGATATTAGAAGACCAAAGAATTATTTGATTGTACAGACACTTAAAATTATTGATGAAAATTATACAACGAATGTAAGTCTTGATGATATTGCTGGTAGTATTGGAGTGACACCTAGTTATATAAGTAGGATATTCTCTAAGTATATGAATAAAACCATATCTAACTATATTAATGAAAAGAGAATAGAATATGCAAAGAATTTGATAAAAACCACTAATCTAAAACATTACCAAGTAGCTGAAAAATGTGGTTTCAATTCTGCTATCCATTATATTAATATGTTTAAAAAATATTGTGACATAACACCAAATGAATATAGGAATAGTAGTACATAAAAATATAATTAATGTAAAAATAATTATATTTTAATTTAATGAAAAGTGGTAGTTTTGATACTACCACTTTTTTTCGAGCAACAATTCAAAAACTATAAAAAAAAGATTAATAAATATCAAAATATAATAATGATGCTAAAATTTAATTAAGGTATACTTGTAAGTGAAAATTAAGAAAAGGAGAATTAGAGAGATGAAAAATTTAACTAAGATTTTAACTATTTGTTTAACAATAAGCCTTATATGTGTATGTTTTACAGGTTGCAAATCAAAGAAAGAAGCAAAAGATGATACAATTTCTAAGGTAAATCAAGATGAAGAAGAGACTACCGATACAGATAAATCTAATAAAAGCTCTGATGAAGCTGTCACATTGACATTAGGTTTCTGGGGTTCATCAGGGGAAGAAAAAGCTTTTACAAAAGCAGTTGAAGGAATTGCAGGTGCAGTACCAGAAATCAAGGAAATCAAGTTACAACATTATCCTACAGCTAATGATTTCTGGCAAAAACTTCCTGGTGAAGTTGCAGCAGGAACAGCTCCTGATATTGTTAATCTTACAAATGAAGCAAGTTTAGGATTAATTCAAGATGGATTCTTTCTTCCATACGATGAATATGATTTTGATTTTGAAGCATATGCACCTAGTGCTATAAAAGCTTGGAATTATCAAGGTCAATTATATGGAATTCCAACAACAGCTGCTCCAGCGACATTCGCAGTGAATGTAGATCTATGGAAAGCTGCAGGACTTGGAGATTATCCAGAAACATGGGAAGAAGTTTATGAAGCTGCGAAAGCACTTACAAAAGATGAAGTAAAAGGTGTTTGTATTGATATAGGTAATATATATCACCCAACCCAATATATGAATTCTTTTGGTGGTGGTTGGAAAGATGGAGCATCAATAAATTCTAAAGAAAACATTGATGCGTTGAATTTCATATTCAAGATGTTTGATGAAGGTCTTGCAGTAACTGCAAAAGATGCAGGTATGTCTTGGGATGGAGAAGTATTTGGTGGTCAAAAATGTGCCATGTCAACAGGAGGAACTTGGTATGTCGGTTTTATGAAAGAATCTGCTCCTGATGTTGATTACACATTCATTCCAATGCCAGGTGGTGATGGAAACAAAGGTTCAACATTACATACTTATGCATATTCTGTATTGAAGAATACTAAAAATGCGGAACTTGCAGCAAAAGCAGCATACTATATGTCAAGAAAAGAATTCCAATTAACAAATGCTGAGATAACTGGTGGTTCACCTAGTATCACAGAAGCTTTACCAAAATTCTTTGAACTCAATCCAAAACTTAAAATTATAGAGGAGCAAGTTCCATATGCTACAGGATTTGGCTATCCAGCAGATGAACAATTTAAATCAGATTTTCAATCAGAACTTGAGAGTGTTATTTATGGTAATTCAGATAAATCAGCAGAAGAAATATTAAATAATTTATCTGAAAAATATGGATCTCAATAACTTTCATATAAAGGTAACAGGGGTAGAATCCCCTGTTATCATTAAATATTTAACTGGAGTGGACTACTAATGAAAGAAAATATTATGAAGAAAAATAATGCTGGAAGAATATTTTTAGCTAAAAGAAGTGATGAAACTGTTACTGCATATTTATTTGTTTTACCAGCTATTATATGTTGGATATTATGGTTTTTAATCCCATTCATGCGCTCTATATATATTAGCTTTTTCAAGTATTCATATGTGACACCTGATAAAAATAGGTTTATAGGTTTTAGCAACTACATACACTTATTCCAAGATCCAAAATTCTATATTGCACTGAAGAATACTTTGCTTTTTGGAGCAATAGTGGTTCCAACAATAACAATTGTCTCTTTACTTTTGGCTCTATTATTAAATAAATCGTTTAAAGGAAGAGGAGCATTCAGAACAATCTATTATTTGCCATATGTTATCGCCCCTATAACAGTTGCTACAGTATTTATGTATCTTTTTGTTAAAGACGGTGTCATGGCAAAATTTTTTGGAATTATTGGAATTTCCAACACAACATGGTATGCCAATATTAAAATGGCTATGCCGTTCATCGGAATAATGTTTATTTGGCAGATGGTAGGATTTTATATGGTATATTATTTATCTGGTTTTCAGACAATACCTAGTACTGTATATGAATCAGCGGAGATTGATGGTGCTAACGGTTTTCAAAAATTTCGGTTTATAACCGTACCAATGTTGAGACCAACAACTTTTTTGGTCATAACATATGCGACTATTCAATCATTTCAATTATTTGACCAGATTGCAGCAGTTTCTAATGCAAGTGGTGGACTAGGATCCCCTGCTGGTGCGACAAGTACTCTTTTAACCTATTTTTATCAGAACTCTTTTAGGTATTATAAAATGGGATATGGTAGTGCAATAGCTGTGATTTTATTTTTACTTATACTCTTAGTGACATTTATCCAAAGAAAATTTACCGATGCAGACGGTGCTTATTAGAAAGTAGGTTAACACATGAAACGTTTTGTAAAATTAATTTTTTATATAATACTTATTATTTTTGCAATAATATTTATCGCTCCTCTAGCCTATGCTATTTACAATTCCCTATTACCTCTTGACAAGGTTAATCATATAGTACCATTATCGTTTTTATCATTGGATAATTATAAAGAGTTATTTACTAATTACGATATTCTTAATTGGTATAAGAATACTATTAATATGGCAATTATAACATTAGTTGGTCAACTTACTACAAGTTTACTTGCTGGTTACGCAATAGCTAAACTTAATTTTAAGGGCAAAAGAGTGATTTTTAATATTATAGTAGTAACTCTTATGATTCCTTTTCAATTGCTTTTGGTTCCTCTTTACATAATGGTTGCAGGTCTAGGGTGGCATAATTCAATGTTAAGTCTTACGATACCTTTTATATTGAATCCACTTTATGTATTTATGGCTAGACAATTTTTTATTACAATACCAAATGATTTGGTAGAAGCAGCAAGAATAGATGGTTTGAATCATGCTACTAGTTTCTTTCGAGTTGTACTTCCTATAGCAAAGCCAATAATTATAACTTTAACCATTTTCAATTTTACACAATCATGGAATGCATATTTGGTACCAGCTACATTTGTAAGTAATGATAAGATGTATACACTTGTTGTTGGACTTAATACTTTAAAAGATACTTATTTTAATAGATTAAATCTTACAATGGCTGGAGTTGTAATGATAACAATACCTATTTTGCTATTATTCCTAGTCTTGCAAAAATATCTTATTGAGGGAATAGCAACATCTGGTATTAAAGGATAGAAGTAATGATTAATTCTAGAATGAGTGAGAAAGGGGATAATATCTTGGGCATATCAGAAAAATCAAAAGCAATATATCCATATAATGAATGGGAAATCATAGAAGATAGATTTGATGTTAATAATAATTATAGAAATGAGACAGTATTCGCTTTGTCAAATGGTTACATAGGGACACGGGGAACATTTGAGGAAAATTACAAGTTTGATAAAGAGACTGGATTAGAAGGAACATTTCTAAATGGTTTCTACGAGAGTGAAAAAATAAGATATGGTGAATTCAATTATGGATTTCCAGATGTTAGTCAGACGATGTTGAATGTTCAGAATGGTAAAATTATCAAGATTAAATTGGATGATGAAGAATTCAATATGAATGAAGGATCTATTCTTGAATATAAAAGAGTGCTGAAGTTGAAGGAGGGTATACTCATAAGGAACATAACATGGGTATCTCCAAAAGGAAAAAAAATAAGAATAACATTCAAAAGATTGGTCTCACTAACGAATAAACATCTTATGGCTATTAAATGTGAGATAACACCACTTAATTTTGATGGAGAAATCAATATAATATCCGAGATTGATGGAGATGTCATCAATCACACAGCAGATACTAATCCATTAATCGATTATGGTCCTTATAGTAGAGTCTTACAACCTGAAGAAATAAAGGCGGACAATACATTATTATCAATTATAAGCAAAACAAAGAATACAAAATTTGTATTATGTTGTGCTAGTGAAAATAAGTTGATATCCAATAACGATTATAAAATATCCAATGTTGAAGAAGAATATAAGTCAAGTGTCAGATACCAGATTCAAGGGATACAGAATCAAACAGTTACTTTTGAGAAATACATATCCTATGTATCTTCTATGGATTATGACCCGAATGAAATAAAAGGGATTACCAATAAAATATTAATACAAGCAAGTACTGAAGGATTTAATAATATTGCTATGGACCAAAAATCTTATGTTTATGATTTCTTTGATAGTGCAGATGTCAAGATTCAAGGGGATGCTGCATTACAACAAGGAATCAGGTTCAATTTATTCCATTTGATGCAAGCCTGTGGTCGTGATGGAAAGACAGGTATGGGGGCAAAAGGAATTACAGGTGAAGGTTATGAAGGGCATAATTTCTGGGATACAGAGATGTATATTATACAAGTTTTAGTATATATATCAAAAGATTTAGCTAAGCATCTTCTTGATTTTAGATATAGTACATTAGATGCTGCTAGAGATAGAGCCATAGAACTTGGACACCCTAATGGTGCACTGTATCCATGGAGAACCATCAATGGTAAAGAAGCTTCTGCGTATTACCCACTCGGGACTGCGCAATATCATATCAATGCTGATATATCCTATGCATTCCATAAGTATGTAGAGGTAACAGATGATGTAGAATATCTTGTAGAAAAAGCTGCTGAAGTTTATATTGAAACAGCAAGGGTTTGGTTAGATGTAGGAGATTTTATCAAAGAAAGAGATAATAAGTTCTGTATTCATTGTGTGACAGGACCAGATGAGTATACAGCTTTGGTCGATAATAATTGTTATACCAATCTTATGGCAAGAGAAAATTTATTGTATGCATATGATACAGTTTGTTGGATGAAAAAAAATAGATTGAAAGAATATAAAGAACTGGCAAATAGGTTGGAATTAAAAGAAACAGAATTAGAGTTATTTAAAAAAGCAGCAGATAATATGTATTTTCCATATGATGAAAAATTAGAGATATATGGGCAGGATGATACATTTTTATATAGAAAACCATGGCACCCTGAGAGATTGCCAGAAGAAAAAAGATCCTTGTTATACAAATACTACCATCCACTTTTTGTATTTAGACATAAAATGTGTAAACAGGTAGACTTGTTGATGGCGATGTATTTATTAAGAGATAAGTTCAGTAAAGAAGAAATAGAAAAACATTATCAGTATTATGAACCATTAACATTGAATCATTCTTCATTGTCAACTTGTATTTTAGGGATATTATCATGTGATTTAGGATATTATGATAAAGCCTACGAGTATTTTACTAGTACATCACGACTTGATCTTGATGATTACAATCAAAGTGTCCATACTGGTATTCATGCAGCGAATATGGCCGGAACGTGGATGAATATTGTATTTGGATTCGCAGGGATGAAAACATATGATGATAAGTTAACTTTTAATCCTTATATTCCAAAGGCTTGGGGTAGTTACAGTTTTAATGTTACTTATAAGAATAAAATTATAAATGTAACAATAAATCATGAACAAATTATATATAAGTTGACCCAAGGAGATGAATGTGTCATCAAACATAAAGATAAGGAATTAGTATTGATTAAAGATAAAGATGTCGTTGTAACAGCAAAATTTGAAAATGTAGAAAAAGAAGATGATTCCAGCAAGGATAAAGATAAACACAAAGTATTTGGTTAGATTAAGCTAATGTAATTAGTTTGGTTGATTTTTATAGTTACTAAGTAAAAATAGTAAAAAGTTAAATTTTCATATGTTCAATAAAAATAATAAAAGAGAGAAGGTTTTGATTAATATGAAAAGAAGTTATTTAATTACATTTTTGATGATGATTCTTTTAGTTTCAAATATTTCATACGCAAATACTCAAAAGATTAAAGATGATAATTCAACAAGAGGTGATTATCCAGCAAATCCTATAATAAAAGATGGGTGGATACTAGATTATAATGATGAATTCAATGAACAAAATCTCGATACAGACCATTGGTTGCCATATTATCTTCCTCATTGGACAACTAAAGAGTTAAGTGCTACAGATTATACTTTTAGAGAAAATGCTCTTGTATTAAGAATTGATGAAGATTATCCAGCGTGGAATCCTACATATGATGGCGATGTAAAATGTTCAAGTATTCAAAGTTTTGAAAAAGATAATATCCATCAATTTAATAAAAGTATGCCATTAGATCATCATGAGTCGATTTTTGATGGGTATACAACAAAGTATGGATATTTTGAAATAAGAGCAAAACTACCTGGTGGCAGTGGTGGTCATGTAGCTTGGTGGATGATTGGTTGTGAAGATGAATCATATCAAAAAGCAGAAGTAGACATAGTTGAGAATCCTTTTAGTTATACCACTAATTCATTTATTAATATTCACCCTCATGATGATGCTACTATAAAAAGTGAAACATTTAGATCTTCTATTGGTTATGATCTTGCAAATACTTGGCATGTATATGGATTTGAATGGGACCCAAGTGGAATGAAATTTTATATAGACAATAAACTTGTTGGTAACACCAATCAATCAGTAGGTTATAGAATGATGACATTTTTAGGAATATATAGAGATTGTGGTTGGGATGGAGTTAATGATGGAGTATATCCAAAAGAATTTTTAATAGATTATTTTAGAGTATATAAAAGAGAAGGTGGATATACTAATAATAGTTTAGCAGTTTCAGCAACTGCGACTGCTACAAGTGAATTTGATAAATTTCCAGTAGACAGGTTGACAGATACAAATCCTGTAACAGAATTTATGAGTGGTAGATACCCGGATTATCCACATTATGTGACTTTTAGATGGGAATCACCTCAGACATTCAATCAGGTATCGCTAGAAAGTTGGTATTGTCAAGGACAAGCACCAACAAATTGGGACATACAAGTATCTGAAGACGGTTCTACTAATTGGAGTACAGTAGCATCTTCAGGAGATATTGTATGGGAAAAGAATGATGATACTGTAGAAAGTAGAGAATTAACTTTTGATGAACAAGAGAATAATAAGGGTTTACGAATAAAAGTTAATGATGCCAATTTGCAATGGCAAAGTTACGTAATTAGAAACATCGTAATAGACTGAATTAAATAGTAATTATAAAACCAAACTGATTATATAATAAATTGTTTAATAAAAAATCGTTATATGGATTTTCAATATAGCGATTTTTTGTTGTAAGTCCTGAAAAAAAATTCCAAATGCATTTCATCCCATTAATCGTGTCGTTCGTCAGGATTTGTAGAAATATTTTTATCGAATCTATATAATAAAATAAAAAATTTATTATTTTTAATCAAGGAGGAAAATGATATATGGGTTCATTAACAGTAGATTTAAATGCATTAGGAGATGTAACAGAAAAGTTTAAAGATTTAATTGAAAAAAACAATATCATCTTAAATGATTTTAATTCACAGAAAAATTGTATTGACTTTGATATTGCAGAAAGAGATAATATTAGATATGATTTAAATGAAGTCAGCAAGAAATTAAAATCGATATCAGAATATTTTATTACATATGATAGACAAATCAATGATGCAATAGATACATATGCAGATACTGAAGAGAAATTGAAAAGTTTTATATTGGAATTAGATACTTCTGATAGAAAAGAGTCAACTAATAATAATGCAAAACCTGCCGATGTAACAGTAGGGAAAGTAAAAGTTAGAGATTCAAAAGTAACTGATGGGGTTACAACAGGATATCTTGTGGATATTATTGAAGGATTAGGAGGTACAGCTGAATGGGATGGAAAAACAAGAACTACAACAGTGAAATTGAATGGGAAAACAATTGTATATGATTTGAAAAACATGAAAGACGGAGTAGGACATGCAAGTGATGGAACAACATTTACAGTAAAAGATGGACATATACATGTTGGAGTAAGAGAAGTTTCTGAAAAAGCTGGTGCAAATATAAAATGGTCACCTAATACAACAGGTGGAGTAACAGTAAATGTTGCCTATACTAATTCAAATTTATCAAGTACCACTATAGACCAACAACAAGGGGAAATTAACAATTTGATGACACAATTCGTTGATAGCGCTAAGAATGAGTTGAAAAAAGGGTTTAAAGAAAATAATGGGGATAATGATACACCATACGGTAAATGGTATGGGTTAAATAAACAACCATGGTGTGCTATGTTTGTTTCATATGTTGCGAATCAAGCGGGTATTGCTGTCAAAGTAAAACGTAAGAATTTGGATAAAGGAAAAACTGTAGCAAATACAAGTAATCCATCTGTACCTAAAGAAGCAAGTGTTTATTACCAAAAGAAATATTATATAATAGCTAATAGATATCAGACAAGAGAATCAGGCTATAAACCAAATGAAGGTGATATTATATTCTTTGATAAACATGTAGGTATAGTTACTCTATATGACTCAGATAAGAAAAAAGTATATACTATTGAAGGAAATTCAGACAATGCTGTAAGGTTAAGAACATATAGTGAGGATAGTACTTATATTAAGGGGTATGGTGTTAATGGTGGTACAAATTCAGGTACTTTACCTAGTGAAGAAAAGGCCACAAACGGATCTAATGCCAAAACTCGTTAATCAAGGAAGGAGATAAAATGAATATTAAAAAAGTAATTTTTATCATTATAATAATAATTTTGGTTGGATGTAATAATAAAACCAATAATACATCTAATGTTAATGAGAGTATTGAAAATAAAAATGCTACCTCGAATGATAAAACTTTGGAAGAACAACAACCAACAAATGATAAGCTAGAAAAAACTAGAGAAGAACAACAATCGGTAAATGATAATATAGAAGAAAAACCGAAAGAACAATCAAAGCAAATAATAGATAATAAGATAGATAAATCATTAGAAGAAAAATCACAGAAGCAAGAAAATGAAGGTATACAATATATCAATAATTCAATGGGATTTAGTATAATATTTCCAAATAGCTGGGAAGGTTATTATAATATAGTAAAAGATGAAAATAGTGGTTGTATTGATATACTATATACAGGGAAAGATAGCACAATCAAGGGAGAAGACGGGAATGGACTATATATGTTTTCTATCATAAGAGAAGATAAGTTAGATGATTTTTTAGACAGCATTAAAGAAATAGGAACTTACAGAGAACAAAAATATTACTATGCAACACATACAGATTTTGAAATTGGTTCATTAAGGGATGAAGAAGATGAAAATATGAACACAGATTTCAAAAAAGCAATGTCTATGTTGGAAGATGTTCCAGAAATTCTAAAGACAATAAAATCTATAGAACAACAATCAGCAGATGATAAGATAGAGGAAGATTCACAAGAACAACCACGACAACAAGATGAAGGTATAAAATATGTCAATGATGTTATGGGCTTTAGTTTAACGTTTCCAAATAGCTGGGAAGGTTATTATAATATAGTAGAAGAAGAAAATGGTGGTTATATTGATATACTATATACAGGGAAAGATAGCACAATCAAGGGAGAAGACGGGAATGGACTATATATGTTTTCTATCATAAGAGAAGATGAGTTAGATGATTTCTTAGACAGCATTAAAGAAATAGGAACTTACAGAGAACAAAAATATTACTATGCAACACATACAGATTTTGAAATTGGTTCATTAAGGGATGAGGAAGATGAAAATATGAACACAGATTTTAAAAAAGCAATGTCTATGTTGGAAGATGTTCCTCAAATATTAGAGACAATAAGTGCTATGGAATAAAATTATGTAGTTGTAATTTAATTAGTGTATTTAGAATATATAGTTAATTCCAGTTAATATAATTTAGCTGGAATTTTTTTGATTAGATAGGAAAGTTATATTTTCTATTTTCCTTGAAATCTGTGTGACCTCTTTGTTCTTTTTAAGAATTAATCGAAAAAATGCATTTCATCCCATAAATCATGTCGTTCGTCAGGATTTGTAGAAATAATTTTATCAAATCTATATAATAAAATAAAAAATTTATTATTTTTAATCAAGGAGGAAAATGATATATGGGTTCATTAACAGTAGATTTAAATGCATTAGGAGATGTAACAGAAAAGTTTAAAGATTTAATTGAAAAAAGCAATATCACCTTAAATGATTTTAATTCACAGAAAAATTGTATTGACTTTGATATTGCAGAAAGAGATAATATTAGATATGATTTAAATGAAGTCAGCAAGAAATTGAAATTGATATCAGAAATTTTTATTACATATGATAGACAAATCAATGATGCAATAGATACATATGCAGATACTGAAGAGAAATTGAAAAGTTTTATATTGGAATTAGATACTTCTGATAGAAAAGAGTCAACTAATAATAATGCAAAACCTGCCGATGTAACAGTAGGGAAAGTAAAAGTTAGAGATTCAAAAGTAACTGATGGGGTTACAACAGGATATCTTGTGGATATTATTGAAGGATTAGGAGGTACAGCTGAATGGGATGGAAAAACAAGAACTACAACAGTGAAATTGAATGGGAAAACAATTGTATATGATTTGAAAAACATGAAAGACGGAGTAGGACATGCAAGTGATGGAACAACATTTACAGTAAAAGATGGACATATACATGTTGGAGTAAGAGAAGTATCTGAAAAATCTGGTGCTAATATAAAATGGTCACCTAATTCCAAGGGTGGAGTGACAGTAGATATTAATTATACTTATGCAAGTGTTTCTAAAGTGACACCAATTACTAAGGACAACGGTGATTATGGAGAATTATGGGTAGGCGATGATATAGTTATCTTAGAGCAAAAAGGAAATAGAAGTCATATAAGATATCCAGGCAAGTATCATCAAGAAACAGCATGGGTAGATAACGATAAGCTAAATATTGGTGTAAGAGTTGAAAAAACAGAAGAAAAGGAACATAGTAGCATGAATCGTTATGCCAAAAAGAAAGTAAAAACAAATGCTGGTGAGAGAAAAGCTGTACAAGTTCCTTTACCAGATGAAGGATTTTATGAAAATGCAAATTATAGATATTTTCCTGAAGAAGTTGCTGAAAGTGACTATCCTAATAATAATACCCATGAAATACAGTTAATGGTTAACAGATTATTCGGGAAAACAGATGATAATGTAAAAGTATCATCAATATATGGAGAATTTTATAATGGAGTTAACAGAAGTTCATTCAAGCATGGAAATGATGTGGTAAACCTAAATGGAGGGAAATTTAAGGGAATACATGAAGGTATAGATATCGTAAATAAAACCCATGTTTCTGCAAGTTTCAAATCTATTGTAGATTCTAGGGGTAAAGTAATTAGAGTGGATGAGAATGTTTTAAATGCTAATAATAAAATAGTAAATGTTTATTCAGGTAAAAAACAAGGTAGAGAAGATGTTTATAACACTATTTCCGTATATTATGAAAATGAAAATATTACAGTTAGCTATTTACACGCTAAAGAAATAAATGTTAAATTAGGTCAGTATGTAGAATTAGGTCAAGAATTAGGTAAACAGGGATATGCGGGATTAAACTCTCCTAATAGATCACATGTTCATATTGAAGTAAAAAATGGTAGATCACCAAATGTTTCAAGTTCAGCTAACGATTTGAATAAATTAAGTAGTAAGGCACCTTATTCCATAGTTGACATAAGTGAATAATCTATATTTAATAAGACAAATTATGAATTCGTATAAAATTTATGTAAGGAGTAAACATTATGAAATTAAAGACAATTTATATAGTATTAATAGTTAGCATATTTTTAGTTTCGTGTAGCAAAAATTATGTAAGTAAAGAAACTAAATCTACAAATGAAAATGAAAAAACTAATATTGTATTAGAACAAGAGACAAACAAAAAGGAGGTTATAGAGAATAATAATCTTAATTCTTCCGAAGACCACAATAACAAAGAAGACTCAATAACTAAAGTAACTAAGAATACATTATCAAAGGAATATATAGTAGTGCATGATAGAATAGGAATATACTATGATGGTAGAAATTTTAACAAGTTTTATAATAGTGATAATATTTCTAATGACGTATTAAATGAATTCAATGGAGAGTTCATAGGATTTGATAGCAAAAGAAATTCTATGTCAATTACAAATGAAGTTAGAGAGCATCCAATTTATACTTTTGGTAATGCATATCCTATAGATGAAAATGGTCATGATTTATACGATATTTGCTTAAGTGTAAAATGCGATTGGGACCTACAACCATATAGTATAGAAGAATTAGAGCAAGTAGAAAAATATTTAGATATTATAGAAAATAAGCTTATAGAAAATAATTTTACAAATACTCCCCCAATACTAAAAGATATACTAAAATGTGATTTAGATAATAATGGAGTAGATGAAATAATCTTACATGCAACTAATTTTTCTTTAGAAAAAGAGAACGATAATGATTATACTGTAAGTAGTTTACCAGACAATGGATTGGTATTATATAATTTGATATACATAATATCGGATAATAATGTGTCACCAGTATATGAAATGTTTATGCCTATTGATAAAGAGATATTTAGCTTAACTGATCCTACTGACATAAAAAATTATTTAACACAAAAAAGTAGTAATTATAGACTAGGAGATAT
This sequence comes from Vallitalea longa, assembly GCF_027923465.1. NCBI lineage: Bacteria > Bacillati > Bacillota > Clostridia > Lachnospirales > Vallitaleaceae > Vallitalea > Vallitalea longa. The sequence continues at coordinate 45,472 of NZ_BRLB01000008.1, read as the reverse complement.
CTATAATTATTTTATAGAAGATTATTATTTAAACCCTATGTATGAATATAAAATAAATGACAAAATATGTTATATAAAACTTAAAGATATATATGGTGATAATGTAATAATGGATTTAAAAGCATTAGATATTATGGATTTTTACATAGATTCAACTAATCTTTATCATCTTCAAGGATTAAGTATATTTAATTTACTAGATATAAATAACGATGGCATTATGGAGATTGTATTGACTGGAAAACAAACTGCACTAGAACCACAATATCAATATTTTGATGCATATAGATTTGTCCAATTCAATAAAGGTAAAATAAACATTATTCTAGATATTCAAGAAGACTATATTTCCCCTCTATAAAATTATATATTTTTTAGCGTGTTTTTTAGTAAACACGCTTTTTTACCTTAGGAAAGTCATACTTTCTGTTTCCTTAAAATTTCCTATAAAATAATATATCATAAATTAATAATATTGATTCTAAAATATAGATTCATAGAGACTAAAATGCAAAAAAATGCATTTCATCCCATAAATCATGTCGTTCGTCAGGATTTGTAGAAATAATTTTATTAAATTTATATAATGATAATAAAATTTATTATTTTTTATTAAGGAGGAAACAGATATATGGGTTCATTAACAGTAGATTTAAATGCATTAGGAGATGTAACAGAAAAGTTTAAAGATTTAATTGAAAGAAGCAATATCATCTTAAATGATTTTAATTCACAGAAAAATTGTATTGATTTTGATATTGCAGAAAGAGATAATATTAGATATGATTTAAATGAAGTCAGCAAGAAATTGAAATCGATATCAGAAATTTTTATTACATATGATAGACAAATCAATGATGCAATAGATACATATGCAGATACTGAAGAGAAATTGAAAAGTTTTATATTGGAATTAAATACTTCTGATAGAAAAGAGTCAACTAATAATAATGCAAAACCTGCCGATGTAACAGTAGGGAAAGTAAAAGTTAGAGATTCAAAAGTAACTGATGGGGTTACAACAGGATATCTTGTGGATATTATTGAAGGATTAGGAGGTACAGCTGAATGGGATGGAAAAACAAGAACTACAACAGTGAAATTGAATGGGAAAACAATTGTATATGATTTGAAAAACATGAAAGACGGAGTAGGACATGCAAGTGATGGAACAACATTTACAGTAAAAGATGGACATATACATGTTGGAGTAAGAGAAGTATCTGAAAAATCTGGTGCTAATATAAAATGGTCACCTAATTCCAAGGGTGGAGTGACAGTAGATATTAATTATACTTATGCAAGTGTTTCTAAGGTGACACCAATTACTAAGGACAACGGTGATTATGGAGAATTATGGGTAGGCGATGATATAGTTATCTTAGAGCAAGAAGGAAATAGAAGTCATATAAGATATCCAGGCAAGTATCATCAAGAAACAGCATGGGTAGATAACGATAAGCTGAATATTGGTGTAAGGGTTGAAAAACCAACTTATAAAGATATAGAGTTTTCTGATTTAGACAAAGTTATGTTACCTTATGCTAATGGTAAGGTTTTACCATTAACTGATGAGCAAAAACAAGCAATTATGAAAATTAAAAATACCTATCATAATAATGACTATATCAAAAAGCATAAAAATGATACTCAGATTTATCTTTTTGAAGGTACTACTATTAATAAAAAAGCTATTTATGGTAATACAAAGCATACTTCATTGTATGAGGATCGATATGGAGCATTATTAGTTATAGTTAAGGATGATAAGATAGCCTATATAACTCCAGAAGCATCAACCTTACCAGATAATCCTAAAGGACCTAAATCTATGAATGGTGGTACAGATATGCCTACAGTAGTTGATGGAATTTATTTGTATGAAGATGTAATACATTCTACGAAATCAATTAAATACCCAGCATTAAAAATAAAATCAACAGATGGTAAGAATAATGTAAAAGTTGCTAGATATAATAATAAAGCAGATAAATGGTATAATGGTATTTCTACGGGAATTCATTTTCATATGGGACATAGAGGTGCAGATTGTAAAGAAAAAGAAATTGATGGTTCATCTAATTGGGCAAATTCAGCAGGTTGTCAAATAGTTAGACCGGGTACTATTAATAGAGAGTGGACACGATATAATGAAATTGCTAAGATTATAGGATTCGATAAAGATGGTCATGTAAAACGTGGAGAAAAACCAGATGATGCTAAAGGGATAATTGTTATTGATAGAAGTTTTATGGATTTAAATGAAAATGGATATAAAGAGGTTATAGGGGAAAAAGGAATAGATTATATTAAAAAAGGTGTTCATTAAATTATAAATAAATCAAAGTGATAAAGGAGATAATATGAAAAAATTAGGTATAGGTAAAGTATATGTATTAATATTATCTATAATATTTATTTTATGTAGCTGTAAACAAACAATAAAGAATGATTCTGCATTAATTAATCAAAATCAAGCAAATGAACAGAAAGTTACAGAAAAAGAAACTAATAAAAAATCTAAAGCTAATAAAGAAGTAGAACAGGTTAAAGAAGTAGAAGAGCCTGAAGAAACAAGACAAATTGAAGAAATAGGTGAAATTGAAGAGCCTATAGAATCTAAAGAAGTGGAGTATTACAATCCAGATATACTTGTAACTGATGAAGATTACGTATATTATTGTAATTTTGGATATTATATAGATAATGAGGGGAAATTACAATATGATGATAAAAGTAAGGGAGCAATTATTAGGTATGAACTTAAAACAGGGGAAAAAGAAAGTATAGCTAATGCAAAGGTATTTGTAAAAACGTTTATTTTAAAAGATGATTTGTTATTTTATGTAGATGATGGAAATCTTTTTAAAATGAATTTAGTAGATAGAACATCAAAACTTATTATTGATGATATGTTGAACTTTGAGTATGGTATCTTTGAGAATAATATTATATATATTAATGAAGAAGGTAAAATATTGAAAGCGACATTAGATGGGGATATAGTGCAAGAAATAAAAATAGATAAATTTGTAGATTTAATAAGATTAAAAGAAGATAAAATATATTATAAATTGTGGGATGATGATGAGGATAGTTTGTATTGTATAAATATTGATGGATCAGAAAATTCCAAAATTATTAATAATGCAAATAGACCAATTTTAACAGATAATTTTATATATTATACTCAAGAAGATGGATTATGTAAAGCTAATTTAGATGGGAGTAGTCCTCAATATATAACCGGAAGGTGGGATTTGTTTTATAAAGAGGCAGGAAATTATATATATTATAATACAGATAATGATATGTCACGGATAGATAAAAAAACAGGTATAATAGATACAAGCATTAAAGGAATTCATTTTTATTACATAATTGAGATAGGAGATTATTTGTATATTTTAGATTATCCGGATCAAGATTCGGCTACATATAAAAAAATGAATTTAAAAACATTTGAAATAACTGAAAACACAGAGATATTTTTTTAATATATTAATAAAAATGTTTGTCAGATAATGTATCAATACTATATATTTGATCTATATATTATTAAATAATAGAGAAAATTTTATTGAAATTTAATATATATATTTTAGCGTGTTTTTTGCAAACACGCTTTTTTTAATTTATAGAGTATAAAATAGAAAAAAATGCATTTCATCCCATAAATCATGTCGTTCGTCAGGATTTGTAGAAATAATTTTATTAAATTTATATAATAAAAATAAAAATTATTATTTTTTATCAAGGAGGAAAAAGATATATGGGTTCATTAACAGTAGATTTAAATGCATTGGAAGATGTAACAGAAAAGTTTAAAAGTTTAATTGATAATAGTAATACTATCTTAAATGATTTTAATTCACAGAAAAATTGTATTGACTTTGATATTGCAGAAAGAGATAATATTAGATATGATTTAAATGAAGTCAGCAAGAAATTGAAATCGATATCAGAAATTTTTATTACATATGATAGACAAATCAATGATGCAATAGATACATATGCAGATACTGAAGAGAAATTGAAAAGTTTTATATTGGAATTAAATACTTCTGATAGAAAAGAGTCAACTAATAATAATGCAAAACCTGCCGATGTAACAGTAGGGAAAGTAAAAGTTAGAGATTCAAAAGTAACTGATGGGGTTACAACAGGATATCTTGTGGATATTATTGAAGGATTAGGAGGTACAGCTGAATGGGATGGAAAAACAAGAACTACAACAGTGAAATTGAATGGGAAAACAATTGTATATGATTTGAAAAACATGAAAGACGGAGTAGGACATGCAAGTGATGGAACAACATTTACAGTAAAAGATGGACATATACATGTTGGAGTAAGAGAAGTAGCTGAAAAAGCTGGTGCAAATATAAAATGGTCACCTAATTCCAAGGGTGGAGTGACAGTAAATGTTAATTATACTTATGCAAGTGTTTCTAAGGTGACACCAATCACTAAGGACAACGGTGATTATGGAGAATTATGGCAAGGCGATGATATAGTTATCTTAGAACAAAAAGGAAATAGAAGTCATGTAAGATATCCAGGCAAGTATCATCAAGAAACAGCATGGGTAGATAACGATAAGCTGAATATTGGTGTAAGGGTTGAAAAACCAACTTATAAAGATATAGAGTTTTCTGATTTAGACAAAGTTATGTTACCTTATGCTAATGGTAAGATTTTACCATTAACTGATGAGCAAAAAAAAGCAATTATGAAAATTAAAAATACCTATCATAATAATGACTATATCAAAAAGCATAAAAATGATACTCAGATTTATCTTTTTGAAGGTACTACTATTAATGAACATGAAATTTATGGAAGTGAATATGATACTTCATTGTATAAGGATCGTTATGGAGCATTATTAGTTATAGTTAAAGATGATAAGATAGCCTATATAACTCCAGAGGCATCAACTTTACCAGATAATCCTAAAGGTTCTAAATCTATGAATGGTGGCACAGATATGCCTACAGTAGTTGATGGAATTTATTTGTATGAAGATGTAACACATTCTACGAAATCAATTAAATACCCAGCACTAAAAATAAAATCAACAGATGGTAAGAATAATGTAAAAGTTACTAGATATAATAATAAAGCAGATAAATGGTATAATGGTATTTCTACTGGAATTCATTTTCATATGGGACATAGAGGTGCAGATTGTGAAGGAGATGAAGTTGATGGTTCATCTAATTGGGCAAATTCAGCAGGTTGTCAAATAGTTAGACCGGGTACTATTAATGGAGAGTGGGCACGTTATAATGAAATTGCTAAGATTATAGGATTCGATAAAGATGGTTATGTAAATTGTGGAGAAAAACCAGATGATGCTAAAGGGATAATTATCATTGATAGAAGTTTTATGGATTTAAATGAAAATGGATATAAAAAGGTCATAGGGGAAAAAGGAATAGACTATATTAAAAAGGGTGTTCATTAATATAATTATAAATAAATCAAAGTGGTAAAGGAGGATAAATTAGACAGTATGAAAAAATTAGGTATAGGTAAAGTATATATATTAATATTATCGATAATATTGATTTTATGTGGTTGTAAACAAACAATAAAGAATGATGCTGCATTAATTAATCAAAATAAAGCAAATGAACAGAAAGTTACAGAAAAAGAAACTAATCAAAAATCTCAAGCTAATAAAGAAGTAGAACAGGAGTTAGAAGAGGCTGAAGAAACAAGACAAATTGAAGAAACAGGTGAAATTGAAGAGCCTATAGAAATAAAATCTAAAGAAGTGGAGTATTACAATCCAGATATACTTGTAACTGATGAAGATTACGTATATTATTGTAATTTTGGATATTATATAGATAATGAGGGGAAATTACAATATGATGATAAAAGTAAAGGAGCAATTATTAGGTATGAACTTAAAACAGGGGAAAAAGAAAGTATAGCTAACGTAAGGGTATGTGTAAAAACCTTTATTTTAAAAGATGATTTGTTATTTTATATAGATAATGGAAATCTTTTTAAAATGAATTTAGTAGATAGAACATCAAAACTTATCATTGATGATATGTTAAAATTTGAGTATGTTATCTTTGAAAATAATATTATATATATTAATGAAGAAGGTAAAATATTGAAAGCGACATTAGATGGGGATATAGTGCAAGAAATAAAAATAGATAAATTTGTAAATGTAATAAAATTAAAAGAAGATAAAATATATTATAAATTGTGGGATGATGATGAGGATAGTTTGTATTGTATAAATATTGATGGATCAGAAAATTCCAAAATTATTAATAATGCAAATAGACCAATTTTAACAGATAATTTTATATATTATACTCAAGAAGATGGATTATGTAAAGCTAATTTAGATGGGAGTAGTCCTCAATATATAACCGGAAGGTGGGATTTATTTTATAAAGAGGCAGGAAATTATATATATTATAATACAGATAATGATATGTCACGGATAGATAAAAAAACAGGTATAATAGATACAAGCATTAAAGGAATTCATTTTTATTACATAATTGAGATAGGAGATTATTTGTATATTTTAGATTATCCGGATCAAGATTCGGCTACATATAAAAAAATGAATTTAAAAACATTTGAAATAACTGAAAACACAGAGATATTTTTTTAATATATTAATAAAAATGTTTGTCAGATAATGTATCAATACTATATATTTGATCTATATATTATTAAATAATAGAGAAAATTTATTGAAATTTAATATATATATTTTAGCGTGTTTTTTGCAAACACGCTTTTTTTAATTTATAAATACAAAAAAATGCATTTCATCCCATAAATCATGTCGTTCGTCAGGATTTGTAGAAATAATTTTATTAAATTTATATAATAAAAATAAAAATTATTATTTTTTATCAAGGAGGAAAAAGATATATGGGTTCATTAACAGTAGATTTAAATGCATTGGAAGATGTAACAGAAAAATTTAAAAGTTTAATTGATAATAGTAATACTATCTTAAATGATTTTAATTCACAGAAAAATTGTATTGACTTTGATATTGCTGAAAGAGATAATATTAGATATGATTTAAATGAAGTCAGCAAAGAATTAAAACTAATATCAAAAAATATAGTTACATATGACATGAAAATTGATGATGCAATAAACACATATTCAGAGATTGAAATACAATTGAAAAGTATTATGTCCAATTTAGATATTACTAAAAAAAGTGATGAAAATAATACTTATGCAAAACCTGCAGAAGTGACTGTCGGAAAAGTTAGGGTAAGAAATACTACTGTAGCTGATGGAATTACTACAGGATATTTGATAGATATTATTGATGGATTAGGTGGTACAGTTTCATGGGATGGAGAAACAAGAACAACAACAGTGACGTTGAATGGAAAAACAACTACCTATAATTTAAATAATATGAAAGACGGAGTAGGACATGCAAGTGATGGAACGACATTTACAGTTATAGATGGACATATACAAGTTGGCGTAAGAGAGGTATCAGAAAAAGCAGGTGCAAATGTTAAATGGGCACCTAATTCTACAGGTGGTGTAACAGTAAATATTGACTATACACATGCAAGGGTATCAAGAACAACAGAAGTTATAAAAGACAATGGAAAACATGGGCAACTATGGAAAACAGATGATATATTAATTTTAGAACAACAAGGTAATAGAAGTCATATAAGATATCCAGTTGGGGATGACTATGCTACAGCTTGGGTAGATACTGATAAATTGAAAATTATAGATAATATCATTGATGATGATAATATTAAGAATGTGGAAGGGTATGACTTTGAAGTAGAATTAAAAAAATTTCCCAAATCATATCAGGATCAAATAATCGCTTTGAATGAAATACATCCTCAATGGAGATTTTATGCTGATAATATAGATGTGGATTTTAATGGTTTCATTGATAGTGAGATAAAACATGGTCTTGTTTGTACACCAGAGAGCAAATACGGTTACGATAATAAATGGAGAGATCCAAAATTGAAGTATGATAAAGGATATTTTGCTGCATCCAGAAAAGCTACTGCATATTTTATAGATCCAAGAAATTTTATTAATGAAAGACAAGTATTTCAATTTTTGTCATCTAAATATGATCCAAATACTCAGAATATAGAATCTGTTAACAAAGTGTTAGGAGGAAATTTATCTACCAAAGGGGATGCATTTGTAAAAGCAGGAGGTAAAGATGCTAGTGCCGTATTTTTAGCAGCTAAATGCATGGTAGAATCAGGGGGAGGAAAATCAACTCTTGCCTGTGGAAAAGTTAAGGGATACGAAGGATGGTATAACATGTATGGTATAGGAGCCAATGATGGAAACGCATTAATTGGAGGCGCAAAAAAAGCTAAATCCTATGGATGGAATAGCCAAGATAAAGCTATAATAGGTGGAGGACAATGGATATTCAATAAATATGTAGCTAAAGGTCAAGATACTCTTTACAAAATGAAGTGGAATGTAGAGAATTATGAAAGTGAAGGTGAGATATCTCATCAATACGCTACTCATATAAAAGATGCGTATAATAAAGCATATAACTTTTCAAAGGGACTGATAGATGTAGATGCACCATTCGTTTTTAGGATTCCAGTATATAATAATATGCAGGATGCAATATCATCTGAGCCAACAAGAGCTACACATAGATAAAAGAATGGAGGAATCAATGATGAAAATTAATAAAATATTACTTTGTATATTGACTATATCAATAATATTAAGTGGATGTACACAAAAACAAGATATTGTTCCAGAAGCAAGTAATGCTACTGCGGCTACTGATAATGGTGTAATAGATGAGAAACAATCAAATAAAGTAATCTCAATATTAGCTGGGGAAGATTATTCGGTTGCTTTATTAGAGGATGGTTCAATATTTTTTTGGGGTAATAATAAACTCGGTATAAAGAATCCAGGTATAGAAGATGATATTAAAACACCTACACTAATAAAGAAAATACCCAATGTAGTAAAAGTAACAGGAGGTTGGTCACATTTATTGGCTATAGATGCTAATGGTGACGTGTGGGGAGTAGGGTCTAATGGCAGTGGACAATTGGGAGATGGAACTTTTGAAAGTAAAGACACAATATTTAAATTAGATAAAGTAAACAGTATTATTGATATCGATTCACAAGGGGATACGGTTATAGCTCTTAAGGATAATGGAGAAGTATGGACTTGGGGTGATAATATGTATGGTCAATTAGGAACAAGTAGAGAGAATATAGAAATGCCAGAAGGGGTTACTGGATTAAATGATTTCAAACAGGTAGTAACTGGAGGACTATATTCTTTAGCCTTAAAAAATGATGGAAATGTTTATGCTTGGGGATATTTTAGAGAACTTAACTTATGTACAGATAATTTTGCAGCAGAACCTTCAAAGGTAATAGGTATATCTGAAATCAAATCCATATCAGGTTCACCATCAAGTATGTTAGCGTTAAAAGAGGATGGCACAGTTTGGTATTGGGGAGATGTAGATGAAGTACAACAAGTTGAAGGGCTAAATAATATTGTATCAATAGCAAAAGGAGATTTTCATAATCTAGCTATTGATAATCAAGGAAAGGTTTGGACATGGGGAGATAATGAATATGGAGAGTTAGGATATGGATTTGCTGAAAATGATTATTTTACACCTCGTCAGATAGAAGGATTAGAAAATATCATTGCTGTTTCGGGAGGAGATGGACATTCCATAGCACTTGATAGCAATGGTGATGTATGGACATGGGGAAAAAATGATAAAGGTCAACTTGGGGATAATACTAATATTGATAAATATGAACCTACTAAAATTGAAATAAAAGATAACTTGAATTAATACATAAAATAATGTTTTGGTATATGGAAAATGCATTTTATCCCATGAATCATGTCCTTCGTCAGGATTTGTAGAAATAATTTTATTTGATTTGTATAATGAAAATAAATTTGATTTTTACTCAAGGAGGAATAAGATACATGGGATCATTAACAGTAGATTTAAAGGCATTAAAAGATTCAACAGGAAAATTCAAGAATTTAATTGAGAAAAGTAATAGTATACTTAATGATTATAATTCACAGGGAAATCAAGGGAATCAGCACCCAAGTCAAAACTTTGGAAACCATGTACATGTTGAATTGAGAGAAGGTCGTAAACTATATGGGAGTAGAAGAAATTCTAAATTAGAATCTTTAGACTTATACCCTTACTTAGTTCAATCTTTAGGTATTTAATTCTTATAAATCTAGAATATATACGTTGTAGTTAAATAATATATGTATATTTAAATACAAGGAGGATAAAATGTATAAAAAAATATTAATTATCATTTTCATATTTTTGTTAACAGCATGTAATAGTAAAACACATGATGAAATTCAAAAAGATATTTTGGAAGTAAAAGAATCAATAAATAATGAAACTACTAATAGTGACGAAGAACAAAATAAAAAAGAAACTGAGAAAACAAAAGATGTAGATACTCTACAAATGAAAGAAGTTATTGATAAGACTGATGACAAATATTTTGAATCTAATAATATAAAATATAAAGAACAGATTATTAACTATGATTTACTTTCATTAGCAACTAATGATGAGTTAGCAATAGCAGTTGGAGAACAAGGTATAATAAAATATAGTTATGATGGTGAAAAATGGGATACCACAACTACTAAAAATAATGATACACTTAGAAATGTATTTTTTTTTAAAAACAAAATATTTATTACAACTATTAATAAAATTCTATATACTAATCTAGATGATATCACATCTTGGGAAACTGTTGACTGGAATGATAGCATCAATAAGATTTGTTATAATGAAAATATGATATATGTAATGACAGATGAATCCATAATTTATAGATCTATTGATGGGTTGAATTGGGAACAACTTGTAGATCTTAAAGGATTTTCAGATGTATCTAATTTTGAAATAGATGAGATTTTTTTTAAGGACAATATGCTTTATGCATTTGGAAAATCTGATTTGGATGAGGATAGTCAACATAGTATAGATACTGTTAAAATATTTGATGAAAGTAGTTTAGTAGAAACACAGAAAATACCTAACTTATATATAGTAAAACTTATAGATAATAAATTTATAGGTTGCAGTGTAACTCCGTTAGAAGAGTATTATATGTACAAATCAACAGATGGTCTATTATGGAATAAAGATATCGAAATAAATGATTTGTATTTTGGGTATGAAGGTAACTTTTTTAAAGATATTATAAAAATAAATGATAGTTATATAGTATCTTCAATAGTGAATGATGAATACGGTGATTATCAAATAATAAAAGAGAAAAAACACGGAAGCAATATATTTAATGATTTGAATTATGCTAGTATAGATAGTAAATATTATTATATAAATAGCATTGGTAAACTAGGTAATAAAATTATAATGGTAGGATCAAATGGATTGATTTGCGAGGGAAGTACTCTTGAAGATATAAATTTGGTAGAGAAAAAAGGTGAATCTTTTGAGGTAACCGTTTTTAATGATAATGTTATAGGATTAGGATATTCATCAAATACCAATAATAGTTGGGCGCGTATAAATGATGATGCTTATCATAATATTACTTCAAGAGTATATTCTAAAAATGATACCAGCTGTTTAGTGAATGCGTATTATTTTTCTAAAGAAGATAAATGGTATAAGACAGAAGATGGTGTGACATGGGAGATAATTAAAGAATTACCAGAACATATCATTAGGGATAGTTGGTTTAATGGTAAAGATTATATATTCTACTCTGATACAGCAAGCGATAACTATATTTCAAATGATCTGATTAATTTTGAAGAAGTAGCAATAGATGATAACAAACTAAAAGCAATGGTTTTCAATGGAGAAATGTATTTAGGTCATTATGATGGCAATATATATATTTCTGATGACTATAAAAGATGGCAACAAGTGATAGAAGAACATGATAGTCTTCTAGATGATATCGGAAATTCTATATTATGCGAACATCCAATAAACAATACCATATGGACTGGAAGTCAATTTTTGATTATAGGAGAAAAAGGAGTTTTAATGTCTAAAGACGGTTTTAATTGGGAATTACACAAATGGATTAGTACCTTGGAAAGTTGTATTTATTTAAATGGTGATGAGTATACATATTTGATAGATGATAATTTTATAGTTGTATATGATAAAATATCAGGATTATGGACGCAATATAAAAATGATTTCTTAGAGCCTATGATTTCAGCATACATTCAGAAGAAGGAGAAAGTACTTTTGTCTAAAGATAAATGTATTAAATTCTAACTAGGAGTTGTATCAAATGATAAGTTCTGTTAGTAAGGTTCTCAAATAGGAATAGTTATGTTAAGCTAGTACAAACGATAACTTTATAAAAATTATAATCTAATAAATAAAGATGGGGTACACATTATGAAATCAAAAAAATATAAAAAAGTCCTGATTGTAGGTTGTATTGTAATAGTAATCAGCTTGATAAGTAATATAATCTATTTTAAAGCCCAGCAATTAGACAAACCTATAGTTCTAGAACATTACATAGAAAAAGGGATAGGCAAAGATCAAGATATCTATTTGGATTTTTATTATGTGACTAATAGAAGTGATACAAGTCAATTAATAGAAGTGTATTTCCCGAAACAAGATTTACAATCATATGTGGATTATGTAAACACATACAGTACAAAATATTATAAAGTCAATCAATTACGTTTGCAAATATTATATAGTGATTTACAAAATCTAGATGAAAATGAAATTATACTGGAAAATGCAGTATTAAATTATAATAATGGTCTAAAACAAAATGTAGACATGGGAGAAATAATATTAACTAGAACCAAAAATAATTCACTAAAATCAACATCAAGTGGCAGTTCAAGTTCAGGTGAATCATGGGAATATTATAAGTTGGATAAGACTATCACAATAAATAAAATCACTTCAGCATTTTATAATGGTACCAAAGATTTTGTATATATGAATTTTATTGATAATTATAATATAAGTAGCACAGAAATTCCTATTGAAGAAGATGAAAAACTTATTCAAATTGGTAATAAAACATATTATCCTATGAAGGAATTGAAATTACCTCATAAGGCAACAAAACATATTGAAGTAATAAGTTATATTCGTCCTGATGATGAGAGACGATTTAATATATATGAAATGCGATATACATTAGAATTTACCAATAAAGATGGCGAAGAAGGTAGCGAGAATTTATTAAATATGAGATATATACCTTGTTTTACAGAGAAATTCATCAATGATCTTGGTCAATATTTAAAAGATGATAGATAGATAATAAGAGATTTAAAAAGGGGGTATAGATATATGGCAAAACATTATAAACAAATAGTCATGGGGATTATATTTATAGTTATCAATATAAATATACAATCATTTGATATTATGCCTGACATAGTTGGATATTTTCTTATAACAAGAAGTTTGATGGGATTATATAAATCAACAGAAATTAAGGAATTTAACATAGGAAGTAAGATTGCTGATATTATTATAATTACAGATATAATTTTATTCTTTTTATACTTTAATCAAGATATTCAAGAGATTGAAGTGTCATTACCAATTAATATTATAGATCAAATGATATTCTTGGTGTTGGTATTTTATATCTATGAAGCAACAATTAAGTTAGCAGTCAATCCTGAAATAAAACAACGTATAGAAAATGGTCGTAGATTTTATCTCTATACCCAATTGATTTCCATTTTTCTTATAACATACAGTATAAATATGAATGAGTCAGCACAATTTACATTAATAATTATATGTGGATGTGCCAATATAATTTCAATGATTGTTTGGGCTACTAATATGAACTTGATGAAGAAATATTTTAATGGTGAAATAAAATATGAAAATAAAGTAGATTTATATTTATAGTAAAAATGATGCTTAAATTAGTACTTGGAATTATTAAACGGATGGTAGAGATACTGTCCGCTTTTTGATTTTTTATGGGTAGAATAATATAATTAATTATATTTATATATATCATTTTATTTGTTATTTTCATAAATACATAATGCTCTCTCTTTTTAGTGCATGAAAAGAGAGGAAATAAAATGAAAAAAGAATTAAAATAATGATTAAAGGGGTAGTTAATATGGAATGGATAGAACGTCTGAACAATGCAATCAATTATATTGAGGAACATATCAATGAAGACATAGATTACGATGAAGTAGCCAAGATAGCATGTTGTTCTACATATCATTTTCAAAGGATGTTTTCTTATATGGCTAATAGCTCACTGTCTGAATATATAAGGCGTAGGCGTATGTCTTTAGCTGCTGTTGATTTACAAGGTAGCGATGATAAGATTGTGGATATTGCATTGAAATATGGCTATTCTTCCCCTACTGCATTTAATAGGGCATTTAAAAGTGTACATGAAATCGCTCCATCATTAGTTAAGAAGGGTGGTATCTCCATAAAATCTTATCCACCTATCAGTTTTAAAATAACCATTAAAGGAGTTGAAGAGTTGAATTATAGAATTGAAGAAAAAGAAGCTTTTCGTATTATTGGTATATCTCAGCCTCTACAAAGAGAAATTGAAAAAAATTTTATTACAGTACCACAGATGTGGCAAACAGCAGCTATGGATGGTACTATACCTAAATTAGTAGGTATGATGAACGAACAGCCTATGGGATTATTGGGGGTAAGTGCTTGCAATGATAATGAAGAATGGAAATATTTTATAGCCGTTTCAAGTTCTAATCCAATTGATGAAGCTTTGGAAGAATATTATATACCAGCGTCTATGTGGGCAATTTTTACAGGTAATGGTACTAATAGATCTATTCAACAATTAGAACAACGTATTGTAACAGAATGGCTACCTACATCAGGTTATGAATACGCTAATGCTCCAGATATTGAAGTATATTTGGATGCTGATCCTGAAAATGCAAAATATGAAGTGTGGATACCAGTTGTTAAGAAGTGAAGGAGGAGACAAAATGTCAGATCTGAAATTTTCTGATTTTCTAGAAACGATTGATGATCAAAACAAAGATTTTGTAATAGAAATAAATACTTTTCTTCTAAAAAAAGGTTGTAAGCATAATATAAAGCTTGCTAAAAGAGGATATACGGTTTCTTATATTTTTGGTACGAACAAGAGAACTTTAGCAACTTTCATATGTAGAAAAAGTGGTGTGAAGTTGCGTATATATCCACAGCATTTATGTGAATATGAAGATTTACTAAATTCATTTCCGGATAATATAAAAAAAGATATAAAAAAGGCTTCAGTGTGTAAACGATTAATTGATCCTGATGCGTGTAATCCCAAATGCATTATGGGTTATGACTTTCATTTAGATAATGAGCATTATCAAAAATGTCGCTATATGGCATTTCAACCTACATTGAATAAAGAAACCAATTCATATATCAAATTATTTTTGGAAAAAGAGATAGCTTGTTTTTAAATATTATTAAAGGAATTATTTTATAAAAAGGAATTATAGTATATTTGTTGAAATCATTGACCAAGTAAAACAATCTGTTTACTTGGTTTTTACTATCTCTTCTCTGTATTCAGAAGGTGAAAAATGAATATTTTGTCTAAAAGCTTTATTAAAATAAGAAATGTTAGAAAAACCAACTGATGTAGCAATATCGGAGATACAGGTTTTAGTAGTACGTAATAGAAGACAGGCATTTTCTAAACGTTTTTTCTTAATATAAGAAACAACAGAAACATTCATGACTTTTTTGAAGTAGGTAGAAAAATAGTTAGGATTCATGTGAGCTAGTTTAGCCAATTCATCAAGAGATAGTTTATTCTGAAAATTATTATCAATATAATTGATAACCTTTGCAATCTTATTAAAATTGTTTTGGAATTTGATCACTTGCTGTGAAGAAGAATCTATAGATTCATAAGCTCGGTATAAGATGGCAAGAATTTCCAAAAGTAGTGCTTTGATAACTAATCTATAGCCTACTTTTTGATTCTCCCATTCCTCCTGAATTTGATAGAATAGACTTTTAATTGTATCTACCATTGGTTCATTATGTTTGATATGATGTTTAAAACTATCCTTGCATTCAAAAAAAGTTTTTAGGTACTGTTGATCAAGAACATTATTGTATGACCAAACTATTTCAGGATTAAATACAATTACTTTCAATACTAGAGCGTTATATGGATCTATTGCTGCATGATACTCACAATTGTTTATTATAAATAAATCGCCAGTTTCAATTTCATAAGTTTTATTTCCAATATGATATATTCCTCCACCGTGAACAACGTAATTTAACTCTAGACAATCATGATTGTGCATTAATCCGTTTTCTTCTGTTGTGTAACCTAAACCGTCAAATATGTTAAAATCCAAGTTCTTTCCCATGAAAATTTTATCATGAATGTACTTCATGTGATCCCTCCAGTATGTGTAAAAAGCATTAGTGTTTTTTTACTATTATATTTGGTTTTATAACAACAAAATAACATATTATTTACTTAATTTCAATCAGAAATATACTAATTTACGTTATTATTAACAAAAAAACTTAACAAAATATCTATAAAAACAATAAAAATGTGAAAAAAAGAAAAGTTTTGATGAAATAAATCAAAGCCAAAACAAATTAAATGTAGTACTATATACGTACAGACAAAAAATTACAGAAGGTGTAGATGAGATGGAATTTTTAAAAGGATGGGAAAAAACTAAAAAAAGACTAGAACTAATGTGGGAAAATGAGTTATTGGATAGGTGTTGTGTTTGTGTAGAAGCACCAAAGGATGCAAGTAATCCTTATGTAGAGAAAATGCCAGATAATCCACAAGAGTTAAAAAAATGGTATTTAGATCCAGATTGGATATTAGAAAGAAATTTAGAAAAATTTAGAAAAACACATTACGCTGGTGATGCGGTACCAAGTATTTTCACATATTTCGGTACAGGTGGTCATGGTAAGTATCTCTGTAACGAAAAAGGAGTTGAATATACACGTGATACAATATGGATTCATCCGGTAATAAATGATTATGATACATTTGATTTCAAGATGAGACCAGATAATGAATTCTTAGTAAAAGAACTAAAGATTCTAGAGTATCTAACTAAGGAGGGAATGGGAAAATTCTTTGTAGGACTTCCTGATAATACAGGTAGTTTTGATGCACTATCTCAACTTCGTGGAAATGTAGAGTTGATGATGGATCTTATTGATAAACCTAAAGATGTCAAGAATGCAGTTGATAAAATAGTTGATGTATTAATAAATACTGGAGACCAAATTTTTGATGTGTTACGTAGAAATAATGATGGTGGTTCAGTACATTCTTGGATGGGTACATGGTCGAAAGGAAGACATATGCAATTGCAATGTGATAGTTCGGTAATGATGTCCAATGAATACTTTAAGGAATTTATTGTTCCAGAGTTAGAAAAAACATCTGCATGGTTAGATAATGCAATCTATCACTTAGATGGTATTGAACAATTAAGACATTTAGATTCTTTGTTGGAAATTAAAAATATAAATATGATTCAATGGGTACAAGTAAGTGGACAGCCACCTATTACGGAATTCATTCCGGAATTAAAGAAAATACAGGAGGCAAAAAAAGGTTTGGTTCTACTGGTGAATAAGAATCAAATTGAACCATTGTTAAATGAGATATCACCAAGAGGTGTAATTTTGAATGTTATGGATGCTAAGGACTCACAGGAGGCGGATGACATAGTTCGTTTTGTAGAAAATTTCAAATATAGGAGGGTTTAGTATGAAAGGAAATCGATTAACTAAGAAACAAAAATATCTTTTGGATGAATTGATTTTTCTAGGTCCTGCAATTATTGTTTTCGCTATTGTCATTGTAATTCCGTTTATCATGAGTTTTGCTTATTCATTCACTGAATGGAATGGTATATCATCAAAAATCAATTTTATTGGATTCAAGAATTATGCTGATCTATTCAAGAATGTACAATTCAAAAATTCATTATGGTTTACTGTCAAATATGTAATTGCTTCTGTTATTTGTTGTAATGCTTTGGCATTTGCTCTGGCTTTAGTACTTTCTAAGTCATCAAAAACATCTACAACCTATCGTTCTATATTCTTTGTACCATATGCCATGAGTGGTTTCATTCTAGGATTCGTTTGGCAGTTCATTTTTACTAAAGGTTTTCCTATTATAGGGAAGGCAACAGGTATAGACATATTTAATCTTCCTTGGCTTGGTACTGCAGGCACAGGTTTCGCTGCTATGTTGATATTTGCCATTTGGAAATATTCTGGATATTTGATGATAATTTATATAGCAGGGTTTAATGGAATACCTAAGGATATTTTAGAGGCAGCTGATATGGATGGAGCGACATGGTGGCATAAGATACGATATGTCAAATTACCTTTAATAATGCCGTCTATAACTGTTGCAGTCTTTCTTGCTATAAATTGGTCCTTTAACGTGTTTGATGTAAATAAATCCCTTACTGGAGGCGGACCTTTTAATTCAACGCTTTCTGTCTCGCTTAATATTTATACTGAAGCTTTTACTAAAAATAACTATGGTTTTGGTACAACAATGGCTATTGTATTTTTTGTTATCATTGCATTAGTTTCCATTATCCAGACAAAACTAACATCAAAAAAAGAGGTTGAATTATAATGAAAACTCATAGACTTATATCAAAAACAATTAACATTTTAATATTATCTGTTCTTGCGATTATTTTCTTAATACCGTTTTACATAGTTTTTACAGGTTCATTCAAAGGTTATCAAGAAATATTTAGTAATGTTTTTAATCTACCAAAATCTTTACATTATCAAAATTATATGAATGCATGGAATAAGTTAAATCTATTACCTGCGATGTTTAACTCTTTAGTTGTTTCTGTGGGTAGCATAATTGGGTTAGTTTTTATAAGTTCAATGGCTGCATATCGTATACAGAGGGTACAAAATAGATTTCATAAAACATTATATTTCATTTTTGTAGCCTCAATGACGATTCCTTTTCCTGCGGTTATGTTGCCATTACTGAAACAGATGAGTGTTATGCACCTTAACAATACTAAGTTAGGGTTGATTATCTGCTACTTCGGATTTGGTGTTGCTTTTGCTACATTTTTATATCATGGATTCCTCAAAAGTATTCCCAGAAGTATAGAAGAGGCGGCAACAATAGATGGTTGTTCTACTTTTGGGGTATATTCCAAGATTATATTTCCGCTTTTAAAACCAACAACAGTTACACTTATTGTACTAGATGTGCTTTGGTTTTGGAATGATTATGTTTTACCTTCTATAATGCTTTCAGGGCAAGAAAATAGGACTGTACCTCTTGCTATTAGCTATTTGTTCGATCAGTTCAGTTCCCAATGGGATATGGCAATGGCGGCTATAATGCTTTCATTGTTACCAGTGTTAGTAGTTTTTATATTTCTACAAAAATATATTGTATCAGGAATAGCAGCTGGTTCGGTAAAAGGCTAGTAATATTAGCAATATAGATTTATCAAGATAAGCAGTAAGTGATTTATTATGTTAGGGTTTTATGTAACTGAGTTGGATAAAATAAAAAATCAAAAAAGAGCAATGATTCATAAACTAGAAAGATCAACAAAAAAGGAGAATGAAAACATGAAAAAGATCAAAAAACTAATCGTTATGGTACTTTGTTTATGTACAGTAATAAGTATGTGTGCGTGTTCAGGTGAGAAAAATTCTACCAATGAAAATGGGTCATCTCAAGATGATAAAAGTAAATCTACATCTGATGAAGTGAAAACTATCAAGATTTTTCAATTCAAAGTTGATACTATAAATCAAATGCAAGATTTAGCTGACAGATTCTGCGAACAGTACGATGGAAATGTCAAAATAGAAGTAGAGACTGTAGGTGGTAGTGGTGATTATGTTACAACTCTTAAGACTAAGTTCGCTTCTGAAGAGGTTCCAGATATGTTCTGTGCGACTAAATATTGTGATTTAGAAATATTTGAGGAATATATTATAGATCTAGCTTCAGAACCATGGATTGAAAATTGTATTGATGGTACTTTAACTGATATAACTAAAGATGGGAAGATCTATGGTCAACCTATGGTTATAGAACCATATGGATTCATCTACAATAAAGATCTATTCGAACAAGCAGGAATTCAATCTTCTCCTACAACATATTCTGAATTAGAAGAAACATGCAAAAAATTAATGGATGCTGGTATCATGCCTTTTGTAAATGGTTATAAAGAAGGTTGGGTTTTAGGTCAACATTTTCTTAATGGAGCATTGTTAAGTAAAGTGGATATGGACGGTATAGAATTTGCTAATAGAGTAGGTATTTCTGAAACATTTGCAGACCAAAAGGCATCTAAAGAGATGGCAAAATTATTAAAATTAACAGTTGATTATGGTCTTCCTAATTCAATAGCAGAAGATTATAATACTAGTATTGCTGATTTTGCAGCTGGTAGGGCAGCAATAATATCACAGGGTGTATGGATACAGCCTAGTCTGGACCAATTGAATCCTGACATGAATCTTGGTATGTTCGGTTATCTGACAAATAATAAAGATGATGTAGATGTACTTCCTACAGGAGTATCAGGTTATTGGGTAGTCAATAAAGATTCTAAATATATAAAAGAAATAAAAGATTTCTTAACTTATATGGCGACTAATGAAGAAGCTGTAAAATCATTAGTTGAAAATTTTAAATTCATGCCACCATTCAAAGGTGTTGAATATGATGTTGCAGAGTTAGGTAATATTTCAGTAGCTGCTGATGAATATATCAAGGCAGGAAAGACAACACAATATTACTGGACACGTTTACCAGAAGGTTTTATTGCGGAATATACTCCTTCTCTACAAGCATTCTGTGCAGATCAAATAACAGAAGATGAGTTAATCAATAAACTTGATGAATCTACCAAGTCTATTAGAAAATAAGTTCGCTCTAGATAGAGAATAAAAATAAAAGGAGTTATCTAAGGATATAGCAGACATTTAGATAGCTCTTTTTTATGAATTAGGAAAGTTATGCTTTCTATAAACCTTGAAATCTTTTATTAGGAATGGCCCTTTGTTATGAAATATAGATTATAAGAATAGGATTGAATGTAATGAGAGAATTAAAAATTGGTACACTTAAAAAGGAATGTATTAGTGAATATATTAATGCACATGAAAATATTTGGAAAGAACTTTTAGATGATTATAAAAGATATGGAATGAAACAAATTTCTAGTTTTTTGCTTAGAAATAAAGTATATATATACTTAGAGTATGATGAAATTTGGTTAGAACATGCCAATAATCTTGATTCAGATAAAAGATGGCAAGAATACATGAAAACATTATCAATAGCAGAAGAACAAAAATGTGAGCCTGTAGAGGTATATCATTATCCGATTGGGGAGTAGCTATTATGAAAAATATAAATAAGTATGATAAGTTGAAAAAAGAATTTATTAAAGGCTGGAACACATGGAATGTGAGAAGTATGTTGTCTCATGTTCTCATGCCTTATGGAATCGCTGTAAATATTGGTTTGAAAGAGTATAGAGAAGGCGGATATCTAGACGAGGCTTTGACCAGCAGGTTAAGTGATAGAGAATATGTCCAGAGAGTAGATAATAGTGTAGAAGATCTATTGCCTGGTGCTCATAGTTATGATGGAAGATATACCTTCATCACTGTTAAATGGAAAGGCATCGAAATTGATGTTGAAAGTGCATGTATAGATCATGAAATATATCTGAGGATAAATACGAAAGCAAATCAGAAAAAACAAGCTGCTGTTGTAGCAGAAGCATGTTTGCTATGGGGAAAAGATGGCAGTATCAATAAATCAGGTAATTGTATAGATATAGTTTGTGATCAGAAGAAAGTTTCCTTGAAAATGCTTGGAACATTAGCAGACGATAAAAATATTCCTTCGAAATCTGCATACATAGCAGCAGTACTTTTTGATTACGTGTATTTTTATACAGGTGAGGATAAAAATAGAGAAGAGATAGATAGAATTATTCAATCCAATAGACAAGAGTACTTTGATAAACTTGATAAGTATGGGGATTTAGCAAAATACTATCAGACAATTCAAGAAGTGCTTGCATGGAATATGATATATGAGCCTCAGAAAGATAGAGTACTAACTGTTACTGGACGGACTTGGGCTGTAGAATGGGGCGGTGGAGTACAGCATTGTTGGGACATGTATTTCAATGGTATGATGTATTCAATGGAGCAAAAAGAACTTGCATACATGAGTATCGTAGAGATAACAAGAGAGAAAACAGAAGAAGGATTCATTCCTAATTGTGTTGCCGTCAATGGATTTAAGACACTTGATAGATCACAGCCACCTGTAGGTTCAATAGCTTTGAAGGAAATATATAAAAAATATAATGAGGATTGGATAGTTGAACTGATTTTTGATGATCTGTTAGGATGGAACACTTGGTATTATGAAAATAGACAAGTGAAAGAAGGTATATTAGGATGGGGGAGCAAACCATATGAGTCTAGAATAGATAATTACTGGGAATCAGTTGGTGCTGGAGAGTTTTTTGGAGCGGCTCTTGAATCAGGACTGGATAATTCACCTATGTATGATCATATACCTATGAATAAAGAAACAAATACCCTTTTCTTAGGAGATGTGGGTCTCACAAGTCTGTTTATAGCAGATGCGAAAGCACTAAAAGAGCTGGCATCAGTGATAAATAGAAATGATGTCATTGATATATTAGATAGCAGGATAGGAAAATGTTCTAAGGGGCTTTCAGAACTTTGGAGTGCGGAACATGGTATATATCTAAACTATAGAACAGACAAAAGATGTTTTGATAAACAGCTTTCACCAACTAATTTCTATTCGTTACTTACAGATGCTATTCCAAGAGAAAATGCAAAGGAAATGATTTATAAACATCTATTGAATGAAGATGAATTTTGGGGTGAATGGGTTCTTCCTTCCATAGCAAAAGATAATCCTGCTTTTGCTGATCAAGATTATTGGCGTGGGAGAATATGGCCACCAATGAATTTACTTGTATATTTAGGATTGAAAGAAAGTGAATTCGATGATATTGCTTCACAATTGGCAGACAAATCAGGGAATCTAATAATGAAGGAATGGTTAGTGAACAAGCATATTCATGAAAATTATTGTCCTATATCTGGAGAAGGATGTAATAAGAAGAACAGTGAAAAATTCTATTGTTGGGGCGCTCTTCTATCATATATTGTATTGCTAGATAGATTGGACTAAAATGTTAACTATAAGAAATTAGTATTCTCGTGTCTATAGAAGTGTCTTTTGTTATATAATAAATTTTATAAAGTTAATTAGAAACTCCATTGAAAACTGACTAATATATGTATTATGGTTAGAAATATTTCAATGGAGTTTTAGTCATTACTATAAAATAGATTGTTAAAAAATTACTTAGATTTTACAGTGGACCCTCTCTCAATCAACGTAGGCAAAGTAGAATAAGACTGAACCTGAAGATTAGGATTCTTAATCTTTCGCAGTAATGTCTTAGCTGCTTGATAACCCATATCAAAAACATCAATATTAACCACAGATAACATAGGCTCAGTAATACGAGAATAAGGATAATCATCAAAAGTAATTACAGAGATATCATCAGGTATCTTGAAATTGTTGTATTTAATAGCGTCTACTACGCCAAGAGCTATATTATTATTAGCACAGATTACAGTATCAGGTGTCTTTTCCTCTCTTAATATCCTATGCATCACCTCAAAACTCATTTTTTTGGAAGAATCGGTATATTCATTATGAAGCAGGGTTCCGTGACTACGATTTATAATAGTTCTTGCACCTTCCAAACGATGAGCTGATATATTATCATCTTCAGCGCCGCCTATGAAAGCTATCTTCTCATAACCCAATTCAATAACATGTTTTGCTGTAATTTCTCCAGATAAATAATTGTTGATATCAACCCAGCATAAGGCACTGTTATAATCTGGTTTGCCTATAAGCATATGAGGAAAATTAGACTTTGTTATAACGCTCTCTATTGTAGGGTCAAATGCCGAAGCATGAATAATGATACCATCAGCACTTTTTTGATAGATTATTTTATCAATGAGTTTAGATATATTCTCTTCAGAATTAGAATTTATAAGGGTTAGACTATAGTCTTTTTTAGCAAGAGCTTCTTGTATACCGCACATAATTTCAAAAGAATGAGGGTTAGTAAAAGCTACATTCTTTTCAATTTTCATCATATAAATTATATTTTTTGTTGTCTGCCTGGCAAAATTCCTTGCTCTAGTATTGGGATAATAGTGTAATTTTTTCATGACAGCTTCAACCTTCTCTGTTGTAGCGGCTGATATTGGAGACGATTTATTTATAATTTTAGATACTGTCGAGATGGATACTCCAGCTTCTCGCGCCACATCTTTTATGGTTGCCATAAGATCAATCCTTTCTTTTTTAGGAAAACATTATACTTATATAGTACAACGTTTTCCTAAAAAAGTCAAGTAAAATATAGCTGTTTTGTTGACAATTATAACATGAAAATGTATAATTAGTATAAAATTACCAATAAATCTATAATCAATATTTAATTTATTAGGAAAACATTTTCCTGATTGGTAAAAAATATGTCTTTCAAATATTCCCGGTTTTAACGTATTTCAAACTCTAGAAATTAATCGACCTACAAGTATAGCTTTAACTAGAGTTTCAAATAAATAAGTAAAAACATTAACTTTTAGGAGGATTTGAGAATGAAGAAGAAAATATCAGCTCTTTTCATGGGTATGATGTGTGTAGCTTGTCAGTAAATTATAGTATTTCACCATAAGCTATGGGGAAATGACAATCACAAAAAACGGGAGGTATTAACATGAAAAAATTATTAGCTATCTTACTGATTGCCACTTTATGTATGAGTACTATTGTAGGTTGTGGCAAGAAAAAAGAAGAAGACAAAAATACTACGGTAGATTTAGAAAGTGAGAATCCTTCAGGGGATAAGAAAGAAAAAGCTAAAGAACCAACACATATTAAAATATGGTACGAAACACAAGAGACTATAGCTGAAGAACTTCAAAAAGAACTTGATAAGTTAGCTCCAGAGATAGTTGTCTCCGTTGAAAGAAAAGATAAGTTAACAGAAGCTCTAAAACTTGTTGGAAATGATCCTAATAGTGCACCTGATATGTATTTCTTTGCACATGACAAGATAGGAATATATGCTGAAATGGGAATTTTATCACCTATTACCGATTTCATTCCTGAATCAACATTTGATGATTTTATACCTATGACTGTCAGCGCAGCTACGTATAAAGACCAAATCTATCAATTACCTATTTACTTTGAATCTTTGTTATTCATGTATAACAAAGATCTTATGAAGGAGGCGCCAAGGACAACTGATGATTTATTGGCTTATATGGAAGCTAATACGAAAGATGGTAATTATGGATTTGTTGAGCAACATAGTACAGCTTATTTTACTGTAGGATGGATTCATGCTTATAATGGATTCATTATCAACGATAAAGCTGAGCCAGGTCTTGACCTTAAGGAAACAAAAGATGCTATCAAATATCATAAGCAATTTGTGAAATATATGCCAATAGATGGTGATTATAACACCATGACTACATTGTTCAAAGAAGGGAAAGCTCATTCTACTATCGGTGGACCATCGTTAATTCCAGACCTAATAGAGAATGGTATTGATATTGGTATAGCTCCTATGCCTGTTGTCAATGAAACAGTAAAAGCTATCAGCCCATTTGCTGGTATCCAAGGTATATATGTATTAAAAGGAGCAGAAAGTAAAAAGGAAGCAGTAACGAAAATTCTACAACAGTTATCTAAACCTGATATAGGTATCAATTTAGCAAAAGCTATGGGTTCAGCACCAGTTAACAATAATTGTTATGAGGATGATGCAGTTAAGAGTAATGAGATTGTCATGACACTTAAAAAAGCTTCTGCAACAGCAGTACCAATGCCTAACGTACCAGAAATGGATGTCATGTGGTCTATAACAGAGAATCTATTATCAAGTGTGAATAAAGGGGATGCAGATCCTGTGACGGCTTCGGATGAAGCTCAGAAAAAAGCACTAGAACAGATTAAATCTATGAAATAAATAATACAGAAGGGGTATCCCCTTCTGTATAGCAATATGAGTATAAGTGACATTAAGGCAGGTGTGCAGAAAATGAAAAAAAGAGGTTACAAGAAGTTTATACCATATATATATTCTTTTCCTGGTTTGGCATTAATAGGTCTTATGATTGTTTTTCCTATCCTCTATACTGGATATATCTCTCTTACCAATATGAATGTATACCATTGGTTTGATTTTCAAGTAATTGGATTTCAGAATTATATGAAAGCACTATTTGTATTAGATACAGGATTCCTTACTGCTTTTGGTAGAACGATTGTATGGACTATTGTCAACATGGTATTACAGATGATTATTGCTTTTGTTATTGCAAGTTTATTGAATGTAGAAGGTCTTAGATTAAAAGGGTTGTATAAGACCATACTTATGTTCCCTTGGGCAATGCCTGGGTACATATCTATTCTTTTATGGAAAATGGGAATGTTTAATACAGAATTCGGGTTATTGAATCATTGGCTTAATAAGCTAGGGTTTGCTAATGTACACTGGTTAAACAGTAATAATATAGCTTTTGCTTCTTCGGTTATGGTTAATCTGTGGTTGGCATTACCTTTTATGATTATGATTATAGATGGAGCATTACAAAGTATTGATAAAGCATATTACGAGAGTGCAACAATTGAGGGTGCAGGATATTTCAGTAAGGCAAGAAAAATAACTATACCCCTGTTAAGACCTATTATCGCACCGGCAGTTGTTATTACTATATTTACTACATTCAAGCAGTTTGATATTATCTATCTGCTTACGCAGCAACAAGGTTCCAAGACAGGAGCAGATATTCATACAATCATTACTTATACATATGAAAAAGCTTTTGTTACCAATAATTATGGGTACAGTTCAGCAATATCCATTATTATATTTATGATATTGATTATATTCTCATTGACCATTCGAGGCAGATTAAAAGGAGGAGATGTAGATGCATAGAAGAACGAAACATAGAATAAAGATGAGTTTGCTCAATCTATTCTTTATTGTTGCATGCCTATTGTGCATTGTACCTATTCTTTATACTTTATCTGTATCGTTGAATGGTACTAATAATATATTGAGTGGATCTTTTTCCTTTATTCCTAAGGAGGTTACATTTGATAATTATAAAGCAGTATTATTTAACAAGCCATATCTCTTATGGCTAAAAAACACATTAATATTGGTTATTGCCACAGTGACTATATCATTGGCTGTAGCTATACCAGCCGCCTATGCTTTCTCTAGATTCAGATTTATTGGAAGGAAAACGATTTTGTATATATTAATTATACTTAATGCCTTTCCTTCAATCTTATCCATGTTTGCGATATACCGTATATTAATGCCTATGAAATTAGTGAACTCTTATCTTGGATTAATATTGATATATGTAGGAACCATGGCTATATTTGGTCTTTGGAATATGAAGGGTTATTTTGATACTATACCTATAGAGATTGAAGAAGCAGGTAAAATAGATGGAGCTAATGATTTTCAGCTGGTAACTAAGTTGATTATGCCATTAGCAAAGCCATCAATAATAGTTACAGCGGTTATGATTATTATCTTTGTATGGAATGAATACATATTCGCAGTTACTTTTATGACAGGTGCAGAAAAATATACATTAGCTGCTGGGTTATATGCTCTCCAAGCAACTCAATATACACGTAATTGGCCTATTTTCTCGGCCGCATCACTATTAACAGCTATTCCTATATTGATTATTTTTCTTGTAATACAGAAAAATATGGTTTCTGGACTTACAGCTGGTGGTGTAAAAGGATGATTTATTCAGTAATATTTATAGAGGAGGATACAGATGAATTATGAAGCAGTATTACATATACCCCTTTCTAATTATGCTCATGGCATAGATGAAGAGAATGTCGTATTTAGAATACGAACAGCAAGGGATGATATAAAAAGTTGCGTACTACATTATGGGGATAGGGCTTGCCGTGTGAATCCAGTAATTTTTAATAGTGAACCTATGAAGATAGTTGCTCAAGATGAATTATACGATTATCATGAAGTTGTTCTACACTCACCATATACACGTATTTGTTACTATTTTGAATTAAGTGATGGAGTAGAAAGTAAGTATTATTATTACGATATGTTCATGAACACCCTGCCAATAGAGCGTTCAGAGTTTTATCAATTACCTTTTAATAGAAGAGAAGATATTGCAACTATTCCATCATGGGTACAAGATGCAGTAGTTTATAATATATTTCCTGATAGTTTTGCTACTGCTAGAGGGTATATTAGTAATAAAGAAAAGCAAGCCAAATTTTCACATTATACTACCTATAGCATGCGTGGAGGAACTTTGAAAGGAATAAAGGAGAATATACCTTATTTCCTAGATATGGGTGTTAATTGTATTTATATGAATCCAATCTTTGCCGCTGGAGAATGGCATAAATACGATTTAATCGGGTACTATGATATTGATCCATGTTTTGGTACCAACGAAGATTTTAAGGAGTTAGTTGATGCTTGTCATGACAATGATATAAGAGTAATCATTGATGGAGTATTCAATCACTGTGGATGGCATTTCTTTGCATTTGAAGATGTATTGGAAAAAGGAGAAGATTCTAAGTATAAAGATTGGTTCTATGGATTGGAATTCCCTGTTGAGTATCCAGATAACCAAGAAGACATACCTACATATGATTGTTTTGCTTATGAGCGTAAAATGCCAAAGATGAATACATCTAATAAAGAGGTAATTGAGTATTTCTTAGATGTATGTAAGTATTGGACAAAAAGTTATGGAATCGATGGATGGCGACTAGATGTAGCCAGTGAAGTAGATGACACTTTCTGGCGTGAATTCCGTAAGACTGCCAAGTCAATTAACCCAGAATGTTTTATCATAGGTGAAGTATGGGAATCTGCTCAGCATTGGTTGTTAGGAGACCAATTCGACTCTTCCATGAATTATGATATGCGTAAAAATTGCCGTGATTTCTTTGCAGTTGATACATTGGACAGTTATGGATTTGATAGTAGAGTGACAGGTATGCTAATGCGTTATAATAAAAATATAGTTCATGGGCAGTTGAATCTGCTAGATAGCCATGATGTACCTAGATTTTTATCTATATGTCAGGAAGATATGAAACGATTTAAATTGTCTGTAATATTCCAGATGACTTTCTTAGGTGTACCTATGGTATTTTATGGTGACGAGAAAGGTTTAGTTGGCATAAAAGAACATGAGTACAGGAGAATAATGAACTGGAATGAAGAAGAGGGAGAAGATATATATAGATTCTATCAGGATATTATTAAGTTAAGACGTAACAAGAATACACTGAAATATGGTGATTATAAAACAATTATGGCAGAAAGAAATAGTGGAGTATACGCTTTTAAGAGATGTTATGATGATGAAGAAACTTATGTAATACTTAATCGTAGTGACGAGGGTATAGCTATAGATAATGTTATTGGCGATACCAATTATAATATTGATTTTTCTAGTAATGAAGATTGTAGAATGGTAGAGCCTTGGGGATTCGTTATTATTAGTAAGAATTGTTAATAATTTTAATTTATTAATTAAGATATTATAGAAATAAAAAAAGAGGCTAAGCTTAGCCAGTATTAATAGGATACTGGGAACTACATCTAATAATGTGGTGTATGAGACGGACAGTTACAGCTGGCCGTTTTTGCTATGGTCAGTTTCACCACCACCTATGGAAGCATAGATATATCCTTATTGGAATTAGAGTTGACAACAGTTAGTCTATAGTCCTTTCTATTTTTATGGTTAAATAGTATAGCGTTTTCCTAAAAAAGTCAAGTTAAATATAGTAATTATGTTGACAATTATATAGTTGCAGCATATAATTAGTGTATAATTACCAATTAAATTTAAGTAAAACGCTTTCCTTGATTGGTAAAAAACATGTCTTGAAATATTTCTGATTTTAACATTGTATACTCTACAAGTTAATTGACCTCCAAGAATAACATTGACTAAAGTTTTAAATGATAAGTAAATAACTCAACTTTCTCATTTTAATATTCTATATGGGTAAGTAATTAAAAGGGTTTTGCAGAATGATAATTCAAGTTTTTTTGTTTTGCATATTAACCTATAATCTTTTGTTGCCTATATTGAATTAATAGTGGGAAACTTGAGTAAATATTATTAATTTTTAGGGGGATTTTATGAGGAAGAAAA
Source organism: Vallitalea longa (assembly GCF_027923465.1). Lineage (NCBI taxonomy): Bacteria > Bacillati > Bacillota > Clostridia > Lachnospirales > Vallitaleaceae > Vallitalea > Vallitalea longa. The sequence continues at coordinate 15,027 of NZ_BRLB01000008.1, read as the reverse complement.
TGTTAGTTGTTTTTATGGTTATGGTATGTGTAGTTTGTCAGTTGAATATTTCAATTAGTGCTAGTACATCGACACTTGGACCAGTTACACCTAAGGATGTGGTATATCAGATCATTACAGACCGTTTTGTTGATGGGGATAGATCAAATAATATACCATCATCAGAACTGCTATTTGATGATAGTGATAACAATAATAAAGGTGATGGAGACGACTTGAAGCTCTATCAAGGTGGAGATTTTCAAGGGATAATTGATAAAATACCTTATCTAAAAGGTATGGGTGTAACTGCAGTTTGGATTAGTGCACCTTATCAAAATCGTGATGAACCTATTATTGACTATAAATCATGGGGAAATCATGACATATGGACTAGTTTCCACGGTTATCATGTAAGAAATTATTTTGCCACTAATAAGCACTTTGGATCAATGAAGAAGTTTGAAGAATTTAAAGATGCTCTACACGCTAATGGAATCAAGCTTGTTATTGATTTTGTGACAAATCATAGCAGTCGTTGGAAGAACCCAACTGATAATTTTAGCCCTGAGGACGGAAAACTATATGAACCTGATAAGGATTCTAGTGATAATTATGTTTTTGATGCTGATGGGGAACCACTGGATTATAATGATGACGGTCAGATAGAAAATCTACTGGCTGACCCACATAATGATACACAAGGTTTTTTTCATGGTCTAGGAGACAGATATGGAGATGCATCAACATTCGGATTCAGACATAAGGAGTTAGCTTCATTAGCTGATTACTCTCAAGAAAATGGTGATGTAGTAGAGCACTTGGAAAAAGCAGCTCAATTCTGGGTGGATAAAGGAATTGATGGATTTAGACATGATGCAACTCTACATATGAATCCAGCATTTGTAAAAGGTCTAAAAGATAGTATCGACAGTATGAGTAATGGACCTTTAACACACTTTGGAGAATTCTGCATTGGTAGACCTGACCCGAAATATGATGAGTATCGATCGTTTCCAGATAGAACAGGGGTAAATAACCTTGACTTTGAATTTTTCAGGTGTATAACAACTACTTTTGGGAATTTTAGTACCAGTATGGCTGACTTTGGTGATATGTTATGTTATACAACTAATGATTATACTTACGAAAATCAGGCAGTTACTTTCCTTGATAATCATGATGCAACTAGATTCGGTTATTATCAACCACGTAGAGAAGTCTATAATGCAGCGTTGGTAGCGCTTCTTACATCAAGAGGAACTCCCAATATCTACTATGGTACAGAACAATACTTTATACCAGATAATAACAGTGATATTGCTGGAAGAATGTTCATGGAAGTAGATTCAAGTTTTGATACATCTACTGATGCTTATAACATCATCAAGAACATGTCAGACCTAAGACAAGAGAATGATGCATTAGCTTATGGAACAACACAAATACTATATTCTAATAACGATGTATTGGTTATGTCACGTAAGTTCTTTGATAAAGAGGTTTTAGTAGCTATAAATCGCCAACCAGACCGTTCAGTAACAATTAATGAAAGTGTAAATACTGGTTTTGCAGATGGTAATTATGATGATGAACTTGCTGGTATGACAAAAGCCAGTGGACTAGTGGTTTCCAATGGTGGTAAGGTGTATATATCTACATTGCCAGGAGGATATGCAGGTGTATGGTCTTATAATCCTGACAATGACGGACCTAAGATTGGAAATGTCATATCAACTATGGGGCGTGCAGGTAATAAAGTTTATATTTATGGAAATAACTTAGATGGAAATGTTGATTTGAAATTTGATGATGTAAGTGCGACTGTAGTTACAAATACAACAGATCATATAGAAGCTATAGTACCTTATGTAGATGCTGGAAAAGTAAATATAACAGTTACTAAGGATGGAAGCACAAGTAATGCCTTTGTATATACAGTATTATCTGGTGACCAAGTACAGACTATATTCCGTGTGAATACCAACACATCTTATGGTGATATGATATATGTTGTAGGTAGTATTCCAGAGCTAGGAAACTGGGATCCTGACAAATGTACAGAAGCTATGATGAATCCTAACTATCCAGAATGGTTCTTGCCAATTAGTTTACCAGCAGATACTACTTTAGAGTTCAAATTCATAAGAAAAGATGCTAATGGTAATGTAACGTGGGAATCAGGGTCTAACAGAGTATTTACTTCTACTTCGGATATTAACGGTACATCTGAAACCCCTGTTTACAATTGGGAATAGGGAATAAGTTGATTTTAGTATCAAAATAAAATAAATAATTATGCAGAAAAACAGAACGTACGTTTGCATTACTGCTGTAATTTTGGTATAATATAACTGGTGATAATATGAATAAGAATATAATAGAAAAATTACAAATCTTAGCAGATGCAGCCAAGTATGATGTTTCTTGTGCATCTAGTGGAGTTAATAAAAAAAATACAGGAAAAATAGGAAGTTCACAAGCTAGTGGAATATGTCACACATGGGCTTCAGATGGAAGATGTGTATCTTTGTTGAAAATACTTCTTAGTAACGATTGTGCTTATGATTGTGAATACTGTGTCAACAGGTTGAGCAACGATGTAAGAAGAGCTAGTTTCACACCAGAAGAAGTAGCAGAGCTTACTATTGAATTTTATAGAAGAAACTATATAGAAGGACTTTTCCTTAGTTCGGCTGTAGAAAAAAATCCTAATCATACTATGGAGAAGATAGTAAAAACTCTTCTTATACTAAGGAATCAATATGGTTTTTCTGGTTATATTCATGTAAAAGCTATACCTGGAGCAGATAAGATTCTCATTCATCAAGCAGGAGAACTTGCAGATCGAATGAGCGTCAATATAGAATTACCAACAGAAGCAGGACTTAAATTATTAGCACCACAGAAAACCATGAAGAAATTATTTCTGCCTATGGATCAGATAAAACAAGAAATAGGTAGATCCAAATATGAATTAGCACGTTATAGACATGCCAAAAGTTTTGTTCCAGCAGGTCAGTCAACACAGATGATTGTTGGTGCCACTAAAGAGAGCGATATGGATATGATTAACATAACCGATCAATTATATAAAAAGTTTAGCCTTAAAAGAGTTTACTTTTCAGCTTACGTACCAGTTAATCAAGGAGGTAATCTACCAGCAATAAGTTCTACTACAGCTCCTATGCTTAGAGAACATAGATTATATCAGGCAGATTGGCTCTTGAGATTTTATAAATTTAAGGCAAATGAATTATTAGACCAAAGTAATCCTAATTTTGATAAGGACTTCGATCCTAAGATGATGTGGGCACTTAGAAATATAAAGGAATTTCCCAAAGAGATCAATAAGGTATCTGTAAATGAACTATTACGAATACCGGGTATAGGAATGATATCAGCCAGAAGAATATTGAAACAAAGGAAAATAAGAAACATTACATTCGATGACTTAAAAAAGATGGGTGTAGTAGTAAAAAGAGCCAGGTTTTTTATAACATGTGGCGGTAAATATTATGGAGAAAAAAATCTTGATCCTGAAAATATAAAAAATATATTGAACCCTGTACCTCCTTATGAACAGCTATCGTTAAAAATATAGATCAATGAAGAAGGATAGATAATTATGGTGTATCTACATGATGGAACATTCAATGGACTATTAACTTGTGTATATGAACATTACTATTTAGAAAAAGCTAATGGAATATATCCTGAAAATAGATTTGAGATGGAGTTATTAGAACAAGAAGTTCATATTGCTACTGATGATGTAAAAGCAAAAAAAGTATATGATGCCATATGGAATAAAATATCTGACGAAGCTATGAAGAATGTCTACTATACTTTTTTATCAAATGATTATAAAAAAGACTGTTATATACTGAAATACCTAGAATTAGGATTTAAGATGGGTTATAAAGTAGATAATGACCATACCAATAAAGATGTGATTAATGTTCATAAGCTGTCTAGTAAAGTGTCAAAAGAAAGGCACAGATTACTAGGGTTATTAAGATTTCAAGAAGTTGGAGACGTATTATATGCGCCACTTACTCCAGATCATGATTTGATTGAGCTACTGGCTGACCATTTTGCTGATAGAATGAGAAACGAAAAGTTTATCATACATGATAAGAAACGTAATAAGGCTGTTGTTTATAATAAAAAAGAATGGATGATAACCGATTTTACGTACGAAAACGAAATTGATGTATCAGAAAAAGAACGAGACTTTCAAGAAATGTGGAAAGGTTACTTCGAGCATATAGGAATAAAAGAAAGAAAAAATCTAGTATTGCAGAGACAATTTGTTCCTACTAGGTATAGAAAAAATATTGTAGAGTTCAATAAATAATAAGTAATTAATAAATACTAATTGACTAGATAAATATTAATAATAGCACTAAAAAAGCATTGATTCGAGGATTTAATCAATGCTTTTTATTATATAAAGAATGAGGGGGGGAGTTTTTTTATGTAAGACTATTTCTTACATTAATAATGATAATATATAATTGTGTATAATACGTGATACATTTGTAAATAATATGTGAACATTTTTCATAATACTAGAAACTTCTGCTAGAAAGGCAAAAATTATCTATTAATTTTACAGTCTATTCCATATTTTTATTTAATAACACCATATGGTAATGATCTTCCCACGTTCCATTAATCATAAGATACTTTTTTGATAGACCTTCATTTTCAAATCCAAGTTTGGTCACTACTTTGATTGAAGGTATGTTTCTTGGTATTATATTAGCTTCAATACGATGTAGTTTATAATCTTCAAACATCACATGTATCCCTCTTTCAATAGCTTCACAAATATAACCTTTATTAATTTCATCTTTATCTAGTTTATATCCTAGAAAACATGACTTGAAACATCCCCTAACAATATTTGAAAAAGATACTGTTCCGATTATCCTTTGAAAATGTGTATCTTCTTTTTTGAAAATCCAAAGTCTTAGCATAGATAAATTGTTCATTAAATCCATTTCTCTACGTATAGTCTTTTTTTGGGATATAGGTTTATAAAAAACAGGTTCACGTCTAGGTTCCCAAGGTTCAAGAAACTCTTTATTACGTATATAATAATCTAATACCTTTTTGGTAAAAGACGTATCTATAGTTCTAAGAACTAATCTATCTGTTGAATATATTTTCTTCATTAACTGTACCTCTATATCTTTAATTACTAATTGTCTGATCTAAATAGATTGTTATACAAATATAATAAAAGTGATAACATATAAGCTATATAAACTGTCATAAATAATTCTTCTACAATTCTGGGGAGTAAGAAAGCAATAAAAGCTTGTTTTGATAATGCGACGAAAGATAGTCTGAGTATTTGAGTATTTATAGTTGTCACTATTAAACCTGGTACTCCTACAGAAATAATTAATTTCAGGAAATTGTTGTATATCTTTAGATTATTGAATCGCTTTTGTATTATACGGTCGATAAGTAGTAATAAAAAGCCTGCTATAGAAGTAGCTATTAACAAAACAGTGGCAAAACCAGGACCTTTTCCTATGCCTAATATAAATTTAGACCATGAACTATTCTCATAATAAGTTAACTGTATATGATTAAATATACCAAGTAAACCTATCGCAGAAAAAAGAATTATACATACTGTTTGTATATGCTTAATATTTATATTTTTTAATGCTTTCCAAATAATAGGAGTTAGTATTCCACCTAATAGAGCAGTTAATCCTAACCAAGGGATATATGCACCTGTAGGTTTGATTAAATAGCCGATAATATCAGATAAAACAGCACTAATTCCACCGATAACGGGACCAAATAAGATTCCAGGCATTTTAGTGAATGGACCAGAAAAACTGATTCTTAGTGCTGGTACACCAGCAATATATATATAGTTGCTAAACATTTTTACTATTTGTGCAATAGCGATTAATAGACCTGTCTGCACAATTACTTTTATATAATTAGTTTGTGATTTATTCATCTATGTGCCTCCTATAAAATTATAATTAATTCAATACTCCGAAAATTAGTTATAAAAGCATCACATAAATGGTTTTTGTAATGAATTGCATAAACAAAAAACCTCCCTTCTTTTTATATATTACCTGTTACATAAAAAGAAAAAAGGTATTACTCATACGATTATTCTCTATGTAACAGCGGAAACAATATTACACCGCAAACCTAAAAAATTAGGCTTTTCGTTTAGAGGAAACTTCCCATCCTCTAACACTTAACGCGCAATATCTGCTCTGCTACAGTACAAATATTATTATATAGAATAAAGTATCAGTTGTCCATACATAATTAATTTTTTCTACCCAGTGTACCCCCTATCCAGGTAGTTAGCGGTATTGCTGAGATTAAACCTATACTTCCTGCTATGGCTCTTACAATTTCTGATGCTATCATGTCCATATTTAGTATTTCGGGTATAGTTATATTATATGCAATAAATAGTAATAATAAATGAATCGAACCTCCCACATACGCTAAGATAAGAGTGTTTGACATAGAGCCCATGATGTCTTTTCCAATATTCATACCTGATTTAATTAATTTCTTAGTTTTTATTTTAGGATTATTTTCTTCTATCTCCCACATTGAAGAAGCTATGGATAGAGAAACGTCCATTACAGCTCCCAATGCACCTATTATAATACCTGATAGTAGGATTCCTTTAAAATCAAGATGTCTGTTCTGAGGAATATAGGCAAGCATTCTTGCTTGTTCTTCACCTAATCCAGTAAGCATAGCTATATTTGAAACTATTCCAGCAGCAAGTGCCGCTACTAATACTCCTCCTACTGTTCCTAAGATAGCAGTTCGTGTTTTTTTATTCCAGCCACTTATTATTACTAAAGTCAAAGTTGTTGTTACGGATATGACCCCAACGGTAACCAATAAGGGATTATAACCTCTTAGAATTAGTGGTAACATGACAAAAGATATTAACAATATGGTGATAGCCAATGTAATTATGGATTTGAGACCTTTGAAACCTCCAATTACTATTAATAGTATTAAAAAAGAAATAACAATAAGAATTATTGCACTGTCTCTACAACGTTCATAGATATGAATATCTCCAACAGTACCTTTATCTGTTTCATACACATATATATACATCTTATCATTTCTTCTGAATATCAATCTGTAAGGATTAACCATTTCAACAGTATTTCTTACAGTATATTCTTCCCCTTTATGGTTACCCTGCAATATTTTTATATAAAGATATTGATATCTGATATCTTGTTCTATAGGAATATCTGGACGCTCATCTTTAGTATCATCACTAGTTATATCAATCACTTTAGCTTTTACTACATCATAATCAGGTTTTTCCATATCATCTTCGTAGTATGTGGCAAGACCTCCGTATTTTTCATCTTTTGTTATATCATCAGTTGATTCAGATGAACAAGATGTTAAAAATAATGAAATGAGTATAGTAAATATTAGACTTTTACATTTCATGTTATTTTCTCCTCGTTTACTAATTTAATATTGAAAGTTGTTCAATTGAGTTTTTGTTCTTTATTATTGACTTATTTTTAGTGTAAAAAGGGGATGTCTTATAGACAACCCCTTTTGAATTAATTAGTTTAGTTAGCAGGTACTAATAATGTTTTACCAGAATAAATTAGATGAGGATTTTTTAAATTATTTAGTTTAGCTAGTTCTTGATAAGTGGTATTATATAATTCAGCTATTTTCCAAAGAACATCTCCAACTTTTATTTTATATGTGCTTAGTTGTGATATTACATTTACTTCAGGAGCTGTAACAGTACCTTCAGCTTTAATGGCTTTAGCTAGTTCATCTCTTATAGGAACAAATGTATCTACTATATTTTCTGCTCCATCAAAGTTATATTGATCTCCTCCAGTAGCTACGAAATCATTAGTTGTTAAGGTATATTTTTTATTCATATCAACAGGAGTACCATCTTCTAATGTAAAACTCACGATTCTATTTTCGTAGTCTGCTTTTGGATTATATATGACTTTTAATCCTGCGAATTGCCCATCACCCATATCAGCAGCTTCAATACCATGATTAACTAATTCTTTTAGATGTTGACCTGTCACTTCCATTGTTGTTAATGTATTATCAAAAGGAATCACTTCATATAAATCACCCATAGTGATATTACCTTCTTCAAGGCTTCTTCTAAGTCCTCCACCATTAGTTAAACCTATTTCAGTATTAGCAGCTTTTCTCATGATATCAGCTGTCCATAAACCTAGAGGAGTAACATTTTTATAACCACTATCATGTGACAAACGTCCATTTAGTTGTCCTACAACTTCATTAGCTATAGGAGCAAAATCAGCCACATACTTATCGTGTATTTCTTTGGTTTCTGGATCTTCAACTAGATCTGAAGAAATCTTATAAACAGAATTTACTGAAGGAGTGATTGATTTAACACTACCATCTTCATTTAATCCTATAGAAAGTTTACCAACAGCTCTACCATATTTATAAGCTTGAATAACAGGTTTATCATTTATATATCCAGATACAGTCTTATGTGAGTGACCTGTTATAACAGCATCAATTCCTTCTACTTTGCAAAGAGTACCAATCTCTTCACCTGTTATAGGTAACTCAGGATTTTCACCATAATCATCCTGCCAAGTTGGAACATGTGTTAAAGCTATTATAATATCTGGAGTACCTTCTTCAGCTTTTCCAGATTTTAAATAATCTACCCATATTTTAGCAGCTTCATCCGCTGGTTTGAATTCGATTGCAGCTACATTATCAACTTTAGTTTTATAAGCTGTTTCTACTGTAGAAAGACCTATAAAAGCAATTTTTTTGCCAGCTACTTCATGAATCAAATAAGGTTTTGCCCATTCCACAGGTTCATTAGTTTCTTTGTTATAAATATTAGCTGCCAAGAAAGTAAAGTTTCCGTCTTTTCCCCATTGTTCGATTCGGTTAGCACCCCAGTCGAATTCATGATTACCTACTGCTGATGCTATTACTCCCATACCTTTGAACATTTCGTTTACTGGAGCACCATATGTAAGATTAGAAAGGGCTGTACCTTGATAGTTGTCACCACCTGATACAACAATAGTATTAGGGTTTTTAGCTTTTTGGTCATTAATATAACGAACCATTTTTGCCATACCTATGTTTTTTCCACTTTCTGTTACGTTACCATGGAAGTCATTAACAGTTAATATATCAATGACATTCTCTATTTGTTGGGTTGCGGGTAATATTGTGTCAGTTGCTGCAGGTGTAGAAACTTCAGTATCATCACTTGCAAACATGAATAAAGTGTTCAAGTTAAATATTACTGTCAAAATCAATAGCATACTCAATAACTTTCTTACTCTGCTCTTCATAACAATCCTCCCAATATTCGTTTAATAGTTAAATCCTTAGTTAAATATAGTATTACTATAATTAACTAATTTAATTATATATTGATTCCCGATGGCAGTCAATGGACATGTGTCCCATATTATTATTTAAAGAGCTTTGCAAAATTAAAAATAGATATTTTTCTGTTTCTTATTCTGCAAAGCAAAAATAATTTTTTGATCATTTTAATTAGATTATAGTTCTGAGTTAATATTAATTAATAAAATAGTGTAATAAACAGTTGGTAGCATTAATACTCCATAATAGATGTTAGTGATATGTTTCATAATCGGTATGTTCGTTTTTAAGATAATTCAATCTAGCTTCTATTTCAATCATATTACTTGCTTCATGGTCATATATCTTGATATCAAACGCTTGACCATCATCATCTCTATGTTGTAGATAATTGTTAATTATTTCTGAAGCATTTTTATCACAGATATTATTACCATAAATGACAGTATATTCTTCTCGTGGTATAGTTAAAGAAATATGATAACCTTCTTTTAAACGTGTTCTAGTTTCATATATACTATTTAGCATCAAAACTCCCTCCTTAAGATATTATTATAATATTAGTTTAACCATATTAAAAACGAATATTATATCTTAAATAGGGAGTTTTTTCTTTTTTTTAAATAAAATAGTAGAATATATATTAGTTTTACAATATTAAGTCTTTTCTATATTGAGATGGACTTTTCCCTACGAATTCTTTAAAAGCCTTACTGAAATATAAAGCATTTTTGAATCCTACCATATAACCTATATTAGCTATACTTAAATTGGATTCAATAAGCATTTTTTTAGCATTATCCATTCTAATTTTCAATAAATATTTTTGTGGGGAATAACCAGATATTTTTTTGAATTTTCTAATAAAATAATATGTAGAAAGATTACATTTTTTTGCCAGCTCTTCAATTGTGTGATTATGATTATAACTTTCATTTAAATAAATCATAATTTCATGTAATTCTGATTCACTTGCCAATGTATTTCCATGATTACATTTTTTACATCTGCAGATAGTAGCTAATAGCTCAACAAGGTATCCACTACAGATAACCGTATAAGATTGGTTACGTATCTGAAGTTCTTTTATTATATTAATGAATAAGTTATCAATATTAGGGGAATTTCCAACGAAATAACTTTTTTTGCTGATTATATTTAGTTGGTTTAATATACTTTTAACCCCATAGCCTGTAAAATTAATCCAAAATACTTCTTGATATACTTTGTCTGAGTAATATACCTCATAAGATTCATTTGGATCTATCATGATTACTTGACCTGTATTGATTCTGTAAGGTGTTTTATTGATATTACAAGATAAAATGCCTTTTTTTACATATATCAAGTAATAATCTTTTCTACCTTTTATTCTTTTCTGCCAAAAATTAGTGTGATAAAATTTGTCATTTCCACAGCTATTTACAATGAAAAATTCATCATTAGATTCATAACCTTGGGGCTCTTGATTATATTCTGAGTAACCAGAATTACTAATCATCTAATCAACTCCTCGGATAGATACTGATTCAAAATATTGTTTTATACTGTTTTGGAATTTTTCTAATGTTTCAAGGCTATGCCCATGAAATCCGTCTTTAATTTGTTTATCACTTTCTATATATTGCTGAATGAAATACCTTTTACTTCCGTTTAACCATTTACCAATATTCATTATATCTTCAATGTTATGAAATTCTCTTATAACAGTAGTTCTAAACTCATAATCAATACCGCAAGATTTAATATAATCGATAGATTTTTCAATATTATTTAAATTAATGGCTTTATCACATGTGATACTGTATTTTTCCTTGCTATTTTTTATATCCATGGCTATGTAATCAATTAAATTATTTTTATAAGCAGTTTCTATTACATGAGGGTTACTTCCGTTGGTGTCAAGTTTGATTTTTATAGGATATTCCTTGATTTTTTGAAGAAATTCAATTAAATCTGGTTGTAATGTTGGTTCTCCACCACTTATGCATATACTGTTTATCATGCCACAACGTTTTTTTATATTGGCTAGTATATAATTTTCAGTTAAGTTATCCAAGTTGGTGTGATTCAGAACTAAATCTCCATTATGACAATAGGGACAATTAAAATTACATCCACCTGTAAAGATAGTGGATGCAATATGACCTGGATAATCTAATAAAGTTGTTTTTGTAAACCCTTTAATATTCATATGTAAACTCCTAGTCCTAAACTAAACAGCAGATTTTTTAGTTTTTTCATCCTCTTTAGATTGGTTTGTTTCTAAAGATGTATATATTGAATCTAAACTTGTAAGTAATTTATTAAGTTCGGTTTCATTAAATGAGGATTCGAATCTTTTAGTAAAATTAGCATAATCCTCTTGAAATTGATATATCTTCTTTTTTGATTTTTCAATTTTTTCTTTGATATCTTGAAGTTTGTTTACTGCATCTGCTTCAATCTTTTGGGCCTGTTTTTTGGCGTCTTCAACTACATTCTTAGCCGAAACTTGTGCTTCTACTAAAGCACTTGAGATAAATTGTTCTTTATCTTTGTAAGTCTTTAATTCTTTATCTAATAATTGTATGTATTCTTGTACTTCTTTAGGATCATAACCTTTTTTTACCGTATTGAATGAAGTCCCCATAATTACCTCCCTTAGATTAACTTAATATTATGTTAAATATTTTATTATATCATTGTTTTAATTACTCTGTTAATTTATAATAATGGTAGCATTAACTAATAGAAAATGCAAGAGAATGTTTCAATAAAAGATATGTAGGTGAAAGATGTGCAAGATGATAAAGACATTAAATATATGAATGAGGCTCTAGGGCAAGCAAAAAAGGCATTTGATATTGATGAAGTTCCCATTGGGGCAGTAATTGTTAAAGATGATGAAATAATTGCAGAAGCATTTAATAGAAGAAATACTGATAAAAATACATTGTCTCATGCAGAAATATTGGCAATCGATAAAGCTTCAAAAGCTGTTGGTGATTGGAGGCTTGATGATTGTACAATGTATATAACACTGGAGCCATGTCCAATGTGTGCTGGAGCCATTGTCCAAGCTAGAATTCCTAGAGTGGTTATAGCTGCATATAATAGAAAAGCGGGATGTGCAGGATCGATAGTCAATCTGTTGCAGGAAGAAAGATTCAATCATCAAGTTGATATAACATATGAAGTGTTGGAAGATGAAAGTAGTAGATTATTAAAAGATTTTTTTAGAAAACTAAGAGAAAAGAATAAGTAATTTACTTTTATAATATAGTTATTTACTTATCAAAGACATTTTAATATAGACTAGTCATATACTTCAAATAGATTAACCTAGATTTATAATAATATAGAAAGAAGGATTAATGATGAGTATAAACGTTATACCAAAACCCAACCATATTATTTTAAAAGAAGGGGTATTTAATATTAATCAATCTACTAAGATTAGCTTTGATGAAAATGCAAGACCTATATTAAAGTTTCTAGAACAATATATAAAACAAGCAACAGGATTAGAACTAGCTAATTCAAATGAAACAGGAGTTAATTCAATTACACTAAATTTAGATGATAATCTAGTTGATTTGGGAAAAGAAGGGTATAAGATTAATATTCTACAAAAGCAGATTCTACTGGATGCGTGTACGATTCATGGATTATTTTATGGAGTACAGACTCTAAGACAGATTATGAACGATAACAACTGTAATTTACCTTGTGTAGAAATAGAAGATGTACCAAGATATGAATATAGGGGTTATATGCTAGACGTTTGTAGACATTTCTTTGATAAAGAAGTAGTTAAAAGAATGATTGATCTTTCGGCATTACATAAATTGAATATTTTCCATTGGCATTTAACGGACGATCAGGGTTTCAGAATTGAGATCAAGAAATATGAGAAGTTAACAAAAATAGGTTCTGTCAGAAAAGAGACTATAATATCTAATAAATCAGACAATAAACCTCATGGTGGTTATTATACTGTTGATGATATAAAAGAAGTTGTAGAGTATGCAAAAGAAAGATATATCACCATTGTACCTGAGTTCGATATGCCAGGCCATTTCTTATCTCTTCTAGCATCTTATCCTAATCTAGGATGTAATGGAAAGCAACTGGAAGTGGGTACTAGATTTGGTGTTATTAATGATATCGCATGTGCAGGTAAGGAAAGTACATATGAATTCATTTTTGATGTTCTAGAAGAAATTATAGATCTATTCCCTGGAGAATTGATACATATTGGTGGAGATGAAGTTCCAAAAGAAAGATGGATTGAATGTCCTGACTGTCAGAACAAAATAAAAGAAGAAAATCTTAATAATGAAGAAGAACTTCAAGGGTATTTTACTAATAGAATAGCTGAATTCCTAAAAGAAAAAGGTAAAAGGGCAGTTACTTGGAATGAGTCTCTGAAGGCAGGTAATCTAGACGATTCTGTAGTAGTACAACACTGGATGGATCCAGATAAACACCAGAATACCATCAAGGCAATAAATGATGATAGAACTATGATAATATCTGATTTTTTTCATGTATATTTAGATTATCCATATGGTATGACTACACTGCAGAAGACCTATGAATTCAATCCGGTTTTTGAAGGGGTAAAGAAAGATAAAGTAAAAAATATTTTAGGTGTTGAAGCACCTTTATGGACAGAATATGTTACAAATATAGAGAAAATAGATTATCTGACATTTCCTAGACTTTCTGCGCTAGCAGAGATAGGATGGACTAATGAAAGCGATAGAGATTATAATGATTTTATTGATAGATTAAAATCTTTAAATGATTTGTTATCAAAATCAGGAGTCAGATATGCAACTGTAACTCAAGCAAATGTAAAAGGCCTAAAGGCTAAAATAGAAGTGTGCAAGCATTTCAAACAAGTCAATAATATATTTTCTATCATTATTGAATTAATTAAGAGTAAAAAGAAATAATTGGCATCAGTAATTAAAATTTGATGAATTATATAATATTCCAGTTGACATATTGACAAAAAACATTTATACTATTCGTTACAATGCTAAGTATAGTAATGACTTTCGAGGCTATACTTATAATATAATAGTGAATTATCATATTAGAAGTAAGTGGTTATTTTTAATATGAATAATATAAAGTTTCCGTGCAGCCGGGGAGATAGCGGTGCCCTGTACCTGCAATCCGCTACAGCAGGGGTGATGCCAATCGGAGGCATATATTTTGTAAGGCTGCCCTTTACAAGTGGCGATGATGATTGGGTCTTACGCAACAGGAATCTACGAACCGTGTCAGGTCTGGAAGGAAGCAGCACTAAGTAGAAACTCCTGTGTGCCGTAAGGTTGCCTGATTTGAGCTAACTATAAAGGTAACGCTTATGGATATTTGTCGAAGTGCGGCGCACGGTTTAATAATGTAATTAGTTAAGCTGACTTATAATATACATTTTATTTGATATCTATGAAAGAGATGATCTTTCATAAAATCATAACATTGAATTGTATTATATGTGAGCTGTTTTTATCTAGATGTTTCGAGAAAACCCCCTCCTCTAACTAGGAGGGAGATGAATCGGAACGGTTTTTAATCTTTAACTCCTGCTTGAGAGCGAATATATTTCTCAATCATTTCTATTGTTGCTCCTCC